>CAWWAV010000037.1:0-7541 GCA_963934935.1 uncultured Anaerolineales bacterium | reverse complement strand
GATGCATTTGCAATGTCTACAGTACCATTTATCATTGCAGCTATACCTGTCCCAGATCCTCCACCGGTTACAGATACACTAATATTTGGGTATGCCATATGGTAAGCCTCAGCCCATGCTAAAGCTAAATTGACAATGGTGTCGGATCCCTTATTTGTCAAAGTAACACTATCCACCATATTAGCATTTTGCGACCTGTTTATTTCTGCACCGCATGCGCTTAGTACTAGAGCTCCGATCACAAAGATAATGATGATGTATCGACCACCTGTCACTTGCATGTCAATACTATACCCCAATTACGAGACGGAAAAAGTGACTTGGCATTAATAGTAGATAAATTTTTGGTTAAGTATTGTTAATGTTCCTACATCAAACTAATTGAGCGAATTTAGAGACATGCCCTTTACATCAGGTTTGCATGTATCAATTTATGAGAATTTTGATATTTCTAAACTAATTAAGGAAGTGAGATTATTTGTCTGCTCGTAACAATGTAAAGCTAATGATTGCACCAGTCTCAGGCGCATTTTCAGCCCATATCTCCCCACCATGGGCTTGTACAACATGATTGGCAATTGCTAAACCCAGTCCAGTTCCAGCACCTTTCCGAGTACGATCTGCCCGGAAAAAACGTTCAAAAATACGTAGTAAATCATCTGGATGGATTCCAGGACCAGAATCCTGTATTTCAATTCGCACGTACTCATCCTCGGCAATTGCACTAACAATCACACTACCATCCGGAGGCGTGAACTTGATAGCATTATGAAATATGTTGCCTAAGACTCTTTGTATTTGGTCTGCATCAGCCCATACTGGGACATCTGTACATTCGGTCACTCCAAAATATATAGATTTCAATTTAGCCTGAGGTTGCAAACGCTCTATTGCTGGCATTATCAGTGCAGCTGCAGTAGTGGAGTCCAACTTAATGGCAAACCGCCCAGACTCTATCAGTGATATGTCAAGCAACTCTTGCGCCATTTCCTTCAATGTCTCAGTCTCGGTAGTCATTTTTTCAAGAGCAGATATGGTGTCCGCAGACTGTTCTTGGGTCAGTAGCATATCCAAAAGTAAACGGATTGAAGTCAACGGTGTGCGCAATTCATGCGATATGTTTGCAAACATATCACGCCTAGCCTGTTCCAAATGATGTAAGTTAGAAACATCAGACAAAGCAAGAACAGCTCCATGATCAAATCTCAATGCTCGTACCTGGAAAACACTATCCTGAAACTCAGATTGCCATTCATATAATTCTTCGTCAGTTTCACCTGACACTACACCACGACATTCCAACTCAAACTCATCAGAGTGTGTATAACTCACAATACTAACTCCCGAATCCAATATGTCACCAAAAATCTGCACAGCTATAGGATTTGCATATAACACATTGAGCTCAGAATCAATGAAAAGCAAAGCTTCTTCCAATACACTGCTAGCAGCCTGCCATCTTGCACTCTGTACTTTCTCTACCTCAGATTTTGTCTCTATATCATTAGTTAATACCTTTATTTGGCGTCGCATAGCATCTATACGTCGTTTTGATAGTACGTAATAGCGTATAAATAATAAAACAACTAATAAATAGATTGCTATAAGCAGCAGTAAACTATTCATCATTCCTCAAACCGATACCCCACACCACGCACTGTTACTATTCGGACGGGCTTAGATGGATCAAGCTCTATTTTCTCTCTTAACCAGCGTATATGTACGTCAACAGTATGTGTATTACCAACATAGCTGTAGCCCCACACTTTTTCCAACAACAGATCGCGTGATAAAACAGCCCCTTTATTCCTCATAAGTTCAGCGAGCAAGTTGAATTCCTTTTGTGTCAGATGTACATCCGCATCATCTTTGGATACACGACGAGACGTAAGATCAAGACTGACATTGCCTGAGGTCAATTGCATTTGATTTTCTTGCTTGTCATTCCTAGTACGCCGTAAAAGCGATCTAATACGCGCTAGTAATTCTCCTAGACTAAATGGTTTGACCACATAATCGTCAGCACCTGTTTCCAGCCCAACAATTTTGTCCATTTCCGTACCGCGAGCTGTAAGCATAATTATCGGCACATCGGAATTACGCCGCAGCGCACGACATACAGAAAGACCATCCATTTCCGGAAGCATCAAATCCAACAATATTAGGTCAGGACCCTCTTCTTTTGCCTGTTTCAAACCATCAAGCCCATTGTCAGATAAGATTACTTCATATCCCTCAGACTCTAATCCTGCTGACAATGCTTCACGCACCGTGTCATCGTCTTCCACTATTAATATTGTAGGCATCTCAAAATGTCCTAGTTACTATATATATGTTCATGAGAATTACATGATACCGCAGCCTAGATGTTTATGGATAGTTTGACCATCAATTCTGAAAAACATAAATCCTATAGTCATGACTTGCTGTCAAACAAATTGGTGTATATTAGCATGAGCATGAATGATTAAAATGTCTTGTATATTATAGAGAGGAACTTAGCATGAATATAGATAATGCTATTGATGACATTGTTTTACTTATACAGCGAGATGGGCAGCCACTCAAAGGTCTTGGACTTAGGGATAAAAAAATTTATGTGCGTCTGAAGGGATATGATAGCATAGGCCTGTGGGTAGAATTGCCAGATTATAATCTACCTCAACTTGCGCACTCAGAATCAGGACCACAAGACGAGATTACAGCAGACGCGTGTGCATTAATACCTTGGGCAGCGATAGAAACAGTGGTTCATTTTCCTGATTTAGAAGGCTTTGATTTCCCTAAACCAGAAGTTGACCAGCTTGGTTTTCAGAGTGAATAAGCCCTAGTGTTTTCCCATAGCAATTTAATGCATATAACAAATATCTAGATCTCATTCTAGTAAAGACAACGCAGCGCAAATATGATGAACACTTACAGACTAGCACTAATTGGCTTTGGAAACGTCGGTCAAGGTCTTGCAAAAATTCTGCTTGACCGTAGCTCTTGGCTGGAAGAGCGATTTGATGCAAAATTTGTCATTGTAGCAATTAGTGATATCCACAAAGGTAGCTGCTATGATCCAGATGGACTATCCATATCCGAACTGTTAGATTCAATAGATAATACCAACAATCTCGAAGGAGTCACGGCTCCGAATCAGGGATGGGATTCTCTGCAGACTATACAAGATAGCAACGCAGACATCATAATAGAAATTAGCTATACTGATTTAGAAACTGGAGAACCAGCGCTGACACACACTCGGGTAGCTCTCCAGTCTGGAAAACATGTGGTCACCACAAACAAAGGTCCAATAGCGTTATATTTCCCAGAATTAATTGATCTAGCACACAAACACAATGTAAAAATTGGAGTGGAAGGCACGGTAATGAGTGGCACTCCTGTTCTCCATGTCGGTATGGATATTATGCAAGGAGCTGGAATCACTAAAATAGAGGGCATACTTAACGGCACGACAAATTATATTCTTACTCAAATGGAAACTGGTATGAGCTACAGCAAAGCACTACTTCAGGCACAAGGTCTTGGTTATGCTGAAGCCAATCCAGATGGAGATGTAAAAGGCCATGATGCCGCTGGAAAAATAGTAATCTTGGCAAACCTACTAATGAATGTACCGCTAAGAATGCAAGATGTATCCTGCACAGGTATCACGCACATAACAGAAAAAGATATCAAAGCTGCATCAAAAGAAAAGAAACGCTGGAAGCTTATCGGTGTACTGGACAAAACAGATAATGGATGTGAAGCAAGAGTCCAACCAGAATTACTGCCGCATAATCATCCTCTATACTCAGTT
Source organism: uncultured Anaerolineales bacterium (assembly GCA_963934935.1). Taxonomy (GTDB): domain Bacteria; phylum Chloroflexota; class Anaerolineae; order Anaerolineales; family UBA11657; genus UBA11657. The sequence continues at coordinate 3,736 of CAWWAV010000037.1, read as the reverse complement.
AGTGGTGCCACCAATGCTATTACATACACTACAGAATTGTTGGGAGATGTAACATTGATTGGCCCTGGAGCAGGTCGTGTTGAAACTGGGTACGCATTATTAGAAGATTTGCTCGGCATCCTTAAAGTCCAGACCGGGAAATAGGACTTATCTTCTAATTTGACCTGCTAACACTAATCTCTACCAATAGACTCGATATACTCAAGCGACTGGTGTCGGAAGTAAGTATTATATAAATCAGCATAGTGTCCAGAAGAACCCATTAACGCACTATGATTGCCTCGTTCTATGATTTCACCTCGACGCATTACAATAATTACGTCAGCTGAACGCACTGTAGACAATCTATGAGCAATCAAAATACTGGTGCGGTTCTTGACTATTAAATCAAGAGCCTCCTGGATCTGAGATTCAGTGAAAGGATCAACACTTGCTGTAGCTTCATCAAGCAAAAATAGGGTCGGGTCTTGGAGTAGAACTCTATTCAAAGCCACCAGCTGTCGCTGGCCTAAAGACAATCGAGAGCCGCGCTCACCTACATCAGTCTTGATACCATCCGGAAGTGCGTAGAGCCATTCTCCATCACCAATGCTGTGAGCTACTTCCAAGATGTCACTATCACTAGCTTCTGGACAAGCATAACGAATATTGTCAGCCAAACTTCCGGAAAACAGAAATGGGGACTGTGATACTATACCGATTTGCCGTCGATAATCTTGCAGATCAAAGGTGCGGATGTCTCTGCCACCAACACATATGACTCCGCTCTGAAATTCGTAGAATCTTGCTAGCAATTTGATCAATGATGATTTGCCGGCGCCAGTATGTCCAACAAGAGCAACACTCTGGCCAGCAGCAATTTGTAAGCTAAAATCATTGAGCACTTGCTCATTTTTTTCATAATGAAAGTCAACCTTTTCAAACGTAATATCTCCAGGAATCAGAGTAGACCCAGCACTCTCAGTTTGTAATACCATAGGTTCTACATCAATTAGAGCAAACACCCTTTCAACTGCGGCCAATCCACTTTGAAACTGACTCCAGAATGCAGCTAGCTGCATAATAGGAAACCAGAAACGATCTACAGTTGATACGAAAAGATACCAGGCCCCAGCCGAAATAAGACCTATTCCTGCAGCACGTCCCCCTGCATACAACATTAATGCTACGCCTATACCCACAAGACCATGTAAAACTGGAAATACAGTCGAAAGCACTATCCCTCGCCGAAAGTTTATCCTATATGATTCTGTGTTTACTGCAGAGAATTCACCATATATGGACCCTTCCTGGCGAAAATTCTTGGCAACACTAATTCCTGTAATAGCTTCCTGAATAGCAGAATTTACATTGGCCATAGCTCTACTGCCTTGTCTAGTAACTTTACGCGCAATCTTTCTCCATCCTTTGACTAAATAAAATAACAGGGGAGAGAGAACCAACTGTAAACATGCCAAACGCCACTCTATTCTAAACAACACAACTAGCAGTACCAGCACTACTGCTACCTGGTTAAGAATATCTCCCACTAGTCGCATGGTTTGACCAAACTCATGCGTATCAGAAGTCACTCGGCTAATAACCTTACCCGAGATATGTTCATCATAAAATGCAAGATCATGAAAAACCGCTGCTTTAAAGGCATTGCTGCGCATCTCTAATACGACATCACCTACCAGTGTAGTAAAGCCTCTAAAACGTATGTAGTTCAATACCCACACCACTACACCTATCGCCATGATGATTGCTATCAATCGAATCAGCACGGCTTGCCCACCACCAGCTGCTATCTGGTCAACTCCTTGTGCTACTAGCACAGGAAAAGCCGCGCTCAGCAGAGAAAGTAATATCAAAGATATGACAACTATGGCTAATCGAGCTTTGTAAGGTTGTACGTAATGCCAGATTCTACGGACTAAATCACTATCACTGTAATGACGATCATAGGAATCAGTAGCTAACCCACCAAAGACAGATGACATTTCAATTACCCTGCCCTGACAAATCTTGCTCGCCTATGTAATGAGAGAAGATACGCTTATATGCAAGCGAATTTTCCATCAGATCATCATGATCTCCAACATCTGTCACTTGGCCCTGCCGAAGAACCACAATGAGGTCAGCCCAGCGAATTTGGGACAGGCGATGCGTAATCAAAAATGTTGTACGACCTTTAGATGCCTCACGAATGGCACTTTGAATCTGATCTTCAGTCTCACTATCAATCGCACTAGTAGAATCGTCCAAAATTAGAATACTTGGATCAGTGAGAAAAGCACGCGCTAAAGCCAAACGCTGACGCTGCCCCCCAGACAGTTTGGTTCCACGTTCACCTATGATGGTTTTATATCCATTCTTGAAATCTATAATGAAACCATGTGCCTGAGCTGCTTGAGCAGCTGTCTCAATCTGTGCCTGGGTAGCACCAGGCAAACCAAATGCTATATTTTCTGCAATAGTACGTGAAAACAAGAACAGATCCTGTTCAATGATAGAAATTTGTTTTCTCAATGAAGATAGATTCCAATCACGCACATCTATACCATCAACGATGACACTACCACTTTGAACATCATAAATTCGGTTTATCAATTTAACCAAAGTCGATTTGCCAGAGCCAGTTTGACCAACAAGTGCGATGGTTTGACCTGGAGATGCACTAAACGAAACATTTTTTAGTACACTGTTGTCTGATGTATATCCGAAGGACACATTATTAAAATTAACAGCACCATTTACTACACCTTCATGACCAGTCACATTCTCATCAAGTTTAGTTTCACCTGTGATCAGTTCCAACATACGCCGTGCTCCCGCTAGGCCTAGGGCTACCTGAGAATACGAGAATAAGGACACAAAAACTGGGAAACCTAATAAAGACAATAGGCCCATAAACGCCACTACATTGCCAACCGAGATAACACCCGATCTAAACAATGTAACCGCATGCCAAAAACCAAATGCATTAGCTAAACCCATCAATAATAATGGTATGAAACGAGCTTCCACACAACCTTGATCAACAAAAGCATCACGGTATTCTTTTGCCCTTTCTAGGAACCGTTTTGTCTCGGACTCCTCTTGTGCAGCCCCCTTGACTGTCTCCACCCCATCTATAACTTGTGCAAGATGAGCATTAAGTCCTCCAAATGTTCGCCTAACTCGCTCTGAAATAGGTCTAAGTTCGGCCAAGTACTGCCACAATGCAATTACATACAACACCAAAAACGCAAGCGGTACTAACACTAGCTCCGCATGTATATAGAAAGCAAATATAGCCGGCATAAACAAGAAACTACCCGAACCGATTACCAAATTCAGCCCAGGATTAAACATAAGATTAATCTCTCTCACATCGTTGGTCGCACGTGCCATTACATCTCCAACTGCATACGTATCGTGAAATGTCATACTCTTTCCTATCAAGCTAGAATATAACTCGTCGCGCGTATCACGTTCCATACGCTGGCCTATAATCTCGGCTGAGATATTACGCATTAGAATCCCAACTGCTCGGACTAATTGAGTCAACACTACCATGGTAGTAGACCACAAAAGATGATCATAATCGGGTTTCAGCTGCGTTCTCACAAAAACATCAAAAGCTGCTCCTATTAGAATAGGTACCCATGCCGCCAGAGCAGCATTAGCAAATGATGGGATGATCAAGCCAATAACTGACCAGATGTGACGTTTAGAATGTGACATCATCCAACTTAAGGATGAAGTCGAATCG
>CAWWAV010000036.1:0-7803 GCA_963934935.1 uncultured Anaerolineales bacterium | reverse complement strand
ACTTAACTCTGACTGTACAGATGTAGATATACCCGATTCAACTTCAACTTCTTGACCATGGCAGTGCAATCTAGCCGCATCTACACTGCCCTTTACTCCCAAACCAAAGTCTATGAAATTAACAAGCGCTTGAACAGCTGCGCTCACTATCTTAGGTCCACCTGCTGCACCAACTGCCAATACTTGATCATCATCCGGGTTGATTGCGATTATCGGACTCTGACTACTAGCAGGTTCCAATCCGGATGCCAACAAATTGTAGCCCCCATAACGGATTCCTTGAGTCGTAACATCTCCCATGCGTAAACTAAAATCACCTATCAAATTATTTATAACAATACCAGTTACAGGATCAATCACCCCACACCCAAAAATACCTCCGATTGTCTGGGTTTGAGACACAATATTGCCCTCGCTATCAGCAACACTAAAGTGGCTTGTACAACTTCCACTATCAGCTTGTCCATACAAACTGTCGACCTTCAATGCTCGACTTGTATTAATAGATTGTGCCACTTCGATGGCTTTGTCATATTCACCTAAAGAAACTGCCTCATCTTCACTGTCCAAGCTTCCTCGAGCTACAAACGACAATTTTAAAGCTTCAGCGACAAGATGCAAATGTTGAGACGAACCATACAAACAGTCATCTAATTGGAAATTATCCAATATATGTAAAGACAACAACACCTGCAAAGCTCCTATAGTTGGGGTTGTCGGAACGAGAATGCGCCATCGCCGATATTTGCCTTCTACTAACTGCTGCTTGAAAGGCTGATAGTTTTCCAAATCAGCCAAAGATAGCACACCACCCATTTCTTGTACCACACCACTCAGAGAATCCGCAATTGACCCACTTCTAACATCGTTGCAATCGTCAGCTATCTTACTTAAACAAGCAGCCATTTCAGGTTGAAATATGTAAGATCCCTCATGAACACCATCAGAAAATAAACCTGAACTTTTATGTGTATCAATTTTCCTTCTTGCGTCAACATCTCCAGTCCGCTCCGCCATAAAACTATCTGCTAGAAAACCTTCGCTGGCTAATGGAACAACAGACTCTATAACGGTCTTCCAAGGCAAACCTCCATAATCATCATGCATCATCTTAAGGGTTTGAACTAACGCAGGCACTACACAAGCATTTGGACCACTTCTGGCGGCTACATAATCCGGTATTCCATCCTCATCTAGAAACTGATCACGTTCTAGCCCTGTAGGCACACTACCACGCCCTTGATAACATCCGCTAGATCCCTCCTTAGTCAAAAAAGTAATGGATCCGCCACCACCAATGCCAGAATGGTATGGCTGCACCACACCAATAGCCAAAGAAATTCCTACAGCCGCATCAAAAGCGTTACCACCTTCGACCAACAACCGCACCCCCACTTGAGTAGCTAGATAGTGAGGACTTGACACAACTCCAGTAGCAATATTAGTTTTTTGCACAATAGTTATATTGTCTAATGCTTCTACCTATACAGATCAATCTATCATCAGTTGTTACATACTACCGAGAGGTTGGTTATGAATTCTTTATCACTTGTGGATTTGTTGGTAATGGCTTGCCTTTAACTACCGCAGCTCCAGGGCCATGTGGGAACAGTCCTAATCCTTCCATAGGTAATGGAAACCCGGATTTGACTACCTGAGTTACTTTTTGAACATCCTCTATATCCTTCATTGGATTTCCATCTACTACGGTAATGTCAGCATCTTTACCCACTTCTAGAGTGCCTGCATTTTCCATAATACCAAGTGCTTCTGCAGTATTGCGTGTAGCCGCAAACAGAGCTGCCTCATTTGAAAGACCTCCATCTACCATTAGCTTCAGTCCAATACCATAATCTCCAAATTCCGCGATAGCATCTGTACCCATTAGAAATTTTGTCGCACCCATCTCATACAACTTACCTGTTATATATACTTGGCCTTCTTGCTTCCATTCATAAAATGACAGTTGGTCTATTTCTGCCTGAGTCAACGGTCTTTTTTCAGCTAACTTACGCATTTGCTCCAGTTTCCTATACCCAGTTTGGATAGTTGGACTGAGATACACACTTTGCTCTATCATACGCTCCCCAATTCGAGGATCCAATCGTCTCTTGTAATCAAATTCGACAAATTCATAATGTTCGATACAGTCGACCCCAGCATCCAGTGCATTCTCGATTGACTTAGTCGCAATACAGTGCACCGTGCAGGACTTTCCATGCCGATGTGTTTCATTGACAATCGCTTTTAGCTCTTCGACATCAAAAGAAGGTCTACGATTATCTGTCACATAGGTTCCACCCCCTGATCCCATTATCTTTATAAAATCAGCACCCTCTTTAACTAACTTTCTGACTGCTTTACGACATTCTTCAACTCCATCAGCCTCTTCATGACAAAAATGAAAATGGCCTCCAGTAATTGTGATACTTCTACCACACGCATGCAAAGTTGGAAACCCCCGATACAGTCCAGCACTTATACCTTCTTTCAAATCGAAGGTTATTCTGTTTCTTGCGCCAGCATCACGCATAGTAGTAACACCAGACCTAAGAGCATGACGATAACCGTTTCGCACTGTACGCAGCAACATTAATGCGTCACTATCGATATCATTTACGTCATCGTACGACCTTGGTCCACTCATGCGACCAGCTGTACCATACATCAAATGCACATGGGAATCCATTAGGCCTGGTAATATACAACCATCCTCGAATTCCAATACTTGTGCACCATTCTCTGGTTCAGGAGATTCGTCACCGTAAATAGCTGTAATAGCTGACCCCTCTATCCAAACGCTAGCCCCGTTTTCATAGAAATTACCATTCCCATCAAAAAGGCGTGGCGCCTTAATTACAATGACGCTATTTTCATCAGAACTAGGTCCAACCACCTCTACATACGGTTCTATGTTAGTCATATTACTAACCTCTCAACATCTCACTAAAATACATCGATGGTCAACATACAATAACTAAGCTGCAGAAACTATTTGAATCAATACTCATTTGGATAGTTAGCATAACTATAGAGAAGGTCAACATACGATTGCTCCAACTCTATTAAGCCACCTACTTTACCGTCACCCTCTATCACCAAAAACTCATCAGGAGAGCCGTGACCTGTTGCATGACCTATACCAGTAGAACTTAACACATTGAGGCCCAATAATGTGCTGAAATATCCTGGCGGACCACTAGCTCCTTTTCGGGGCCAAATCACGGGCTCAATACCCCAGTCTTCTAATACTCTTATGCCAGCTTTTGCCAATGGATCCTGAACGCTAAGTGTAGAAGATGTCACATTCATCAACACTTCTATACCAATATCACCATACCCATGTGCATCTAAATGGGCTCTGATTTTTTCACTCAGGTCGTCAGGATCTAAATCTGGTGGTATACGGTGATCAATAGTACAGTAAGCCTCATTGGGCAAAGTCCATAGAGTAGTTCCAGGCCCAGTGAAACCTCCTCTTAGACCATTGATGTTCATTGTGGGTTGGAAACAGTAGCTCATAAATGCATCTCGTCCGTCCATATCATCTCTAAAATGTTTGATTCTGTCAGGGTTGCCAACCAAAGCTCCAGCACTTGCGTCCTGCCCTGCAAACCGATCTATTATTTTATCCACTAGTAGTAGCTCGTCTTCATTAGGCTCTCTGAGATCATCATAAAACCCCTCTACTAATACTTTGTTGGTTTCTGGATCATAAAGAGTACTCAAAGCGTGCACAAGCCTCCACACTGGATGGTCAACCACACCCATAGTAGATGAATGCGTAGTACCACCCTGAGGACCGCGCCCCCAACGATCACCAGTACACTGAAGTTCAATATGCAAACAACCTTTATTTCCTAATGATAAAGATACGTCACCTATAGCATTCTGTGCCGGGCCATTCCAAACTAAGCCATCAGCAGTCTCCAGTTTATCTCTATAGCGTTCTATAAGTATAGGTATGTTGCCACTGCCAAGAAATTCTTCTCCTTCAATCAGAAACATTAGATTAACTGGAAGTGTTCCTTCAACCTCAATGATTGATTCAAGTGCATTTAAGAATGCTGCGAAACCACCCTTTGATCCTGATCCACAACCATAGACAACTTCCTTAAACGGTTTGTGCTCAGCCAAGACAACATCATAAGGGTCATGGGTCCAGCCTGTCCCAACAAGGTTGGTATCAAAATATCCGTAGACTGCCAGAGTTTTGGAGGCACCGGCATCATAATGTGCCCAGACAGATGGCAGGCGCGGCGTCTCAGCAACTTCCGCTTCCTGACAACCAATTTCTAAGAAATACCCCTTCAACAATTCAGCACAAGCTTTAACACCAGCCTCGTCCTCTCTGCTAACACTAGGCTGGGCCATATATTCCCTAACTCGCGCTAAATGTTTATCTTTCGAATTCTTAATGACATCATGTACTTGTTTTCGGTTAGTCATCATATAACTCCCTTGATACTTAACACTCAACCCCTGACTATTTAGTGACTATCAAAGTGCAACAACTAGATCAATCTCGATTAGAAAATCATCGCGCGCCAATTCTTTAACTCCAACAGTAGTACGTGCTGGACGATCATCACCAAAAATCTCGACGTAAGTCTCATTCATTGCGCTAAAATCCGCCATATTTGTCAAATAAACAGTAGCTTTCACTACATCCTTGAGCGAAACACCCTCGGCTTTCAGTATTTCTTCAAGATTAGACAATACCTGTCGTGTTTGTGCTTGGATACCATCTCCAGCTGCGCAATTTCCTGACGTAAACATCATACCGCTTATTTTGACTGCCTTTGCAAATGGTGCTCCAGGATTGCCTGGTACAACTTCCTTAGCCATAAAAAAATCCCTCCTTAATTGTTAGGTTTTGGCTTATACAGTTATCAACTTATACTCTTTTAGTCGGCTTTACCACTAATATGATTACACTATAGGAGACATCTTTACATCACCATCAGCCAAAGCCGGAAGACCAACAGCCATATCCAAGCGCTTATCTACAACTACTTTACCATTAAGCACTACAGTCTCTACATTATTCAACTTTTGCACATTTTCTAACGGATCTCCGTCTAGATATATAAAATCTGCCAGCAGACCTGGCTTTACTGTGCCAAGCTCATCTTCTACTCCAATAGCCTTCGCTGCTAAACTGGTTGCAGATATTATTACTTCCATCGGGGAAAGACCGGCCCTATGGAACAACTCAAGACCTACAGCATAATCACCAAAAACCGAAATAGCATCCGTACCTGCCACTATTGGCGCACCCATCTCTTTGAACCTGCCAATGAATTCCAGTTTTGTTTCCAATTTGTACAACCCGGCTGCTAGTTGCTTTTCCTCTAGCTCAGTAAGAATCTCATCTTCTGCTGCGGCTTTGTTCTGCAGGGTTTCAATCTGCCGATAGCCAGTCTGTATGGTCGGACTTAAAACCATGCCGTTCTGTACAATCTTGTCCGCAACTACCTGATCCCATATTCTTGATCCATCAGGATGCAAAAAATTGAAGTGTTCAATTTGATCAAGACCGGCCTCAACAGCTCGCTCCACCGATTCGGCTGCCAAAGTATGCGCAGTGGCTTTCTTGCCAACCTGATGCGCTTCGAATGTAGCTGCTGCCATTTCTTCAACAGTATAAGAGGCTCGAGTCGAATCAGTACCCTGTGTACCTCCACCACTAGCCATAATCTTGATGAAATCAACGCCTTCTTTCAGTAATTTTCGAGTAGCTGCCCGGACCCCATCAACCCCATCCGCCTCTTCATTGCACCACCAGAAATGCCCCCCGGTAATTGTCAAAGGTCGACCGCTGATGTGGATTCTTGGAGATAAAATAATACCCGCATTAGCTGCTTCTCTAATAGCAAAAGTCACCTTATTACGAGCTCCACAATCTCTCAGCATTGTCACGCCCGCCCGCAAATGCAAATATGCATTACGAGAACCCCTTAGGATCATTAGATCATCGGAATCATTGTTTATTACATCCTCATATGAGCGGGCTCCTGCACCAAACATGAGATGAGTGTGAACGTCTATGAAACCCGGTAACACAGTAGATCCAGGCAACGAATACACTTCTATATCATTGGGTCTAGGAACAGATCCAGCCGGAACTACCTCCTTTATGCGACCTCCATCAACCAATATCTCTACATTAGTCTTTGGTTTTTCCCCAGTGCCGTCTATAAGAGTATCTGCCAAATACAGTTCCATGCTCATTCTCCTTACGTGTTACTATGATTATATTTTGGTGAAATACCAATATGTGCCCAATTATATGGGCCTGAAATATGAAAATAAACTACCGATAGGATTGCGGATCAAGAGCATCTCGCAAACCATCACCGAGAAAGTTAACACACAAAACTACCACAAGTATCGCAACTCCAGGAGCTATAGCAATCCATGGAGCAGTCGTAAGATAAGCTTGCGCACGATTCAGCATGCTACCCCAAGTAGCTGTTGGAGGTTGGACACCCATCCCCAAAAAACTAAGTGAAGCCTCCAAGACTATAGCCCTACCTACCTGAAGTGTGCCTGCCACAACAATAGGAGCTAACGTGTTAGGTACAATGTGTCGCAGAAGTATTCTTGATACAGGGGCACCCTGTGCCCTTGCAGCAGTAACATAATCGCGCTCCCTCAGGGACAAAACATTAGCCCTAACCAAACGGCTGATCCTCATCCACGATAATACTCCGATCACAGTAGTAATGATTAAAACACTGGTGCCCAAAACACGGGATAGAACAATTAGAATAAATAGTTGAGGAATGCTAAGGAGAGCCTCTGCTATCCGCATAAGTATGTTATCAATCAAACCACCAAAATATCCCGCTACAGTACCTACAGCAACGCCTATAGAAACGCCAATAGCCGCGGCAAGAACCCCTATTCTAAGCGAGATGATTCCTCCATATATTAGTCGTAACAGCATATCACGACCTACATCATCCGTTCCTAGGGGATGCTCGGCGGATGGGGGCTTCCGCATCATTTTTACATCTATGCGATGCACAGCGTCCTCTTCAATATACAGTGGTGCCGTGTAACAGATCGCAGCCAAGACAACTAGTATTGCCAGAGATACAATTGCCGGCTTATGGCGCTTAAATCTTCTGAGAAAAAGATCCCAAATAGTACGTACAGTATCATCGCCAACCTGGGATTTGTCATATGAGGTTACTACTGTATTTTCGCTCATACAATTACGCTCTTCACAAACAAGTACCTAACCGACACTTGCTTGTTCATATACCTAAACCAAATTCAGTCCCGATCATATGAAATTCTTGGGTCAACCAACCCATAGAACAAATCAGCCAACAACTGAGTTGAAACAGTCAACACCGCAACTAACATCATTGTTGCCATTAATACTGGAATATCAGTTCTTTCAGCAGCTGACCAAAATAGCCTGCCCATGCCAGGCCATGAAAAGACGGTTTCTATCACTATTGTCCCAGACATAAAGTTAGGTATATCAAGACCTATCAGGGTAATAAGAGGCAATAGTGCGTTCGGCAACACATGCTTGAATAAAACAGTAGTTCTAGGAACTCCTTTCGCCCGCGCGGTACGGACAAAGTCCATGTTAATCTTCTCCAACATTTCAGCCCTCACAAACCTGATATATCTAGCAGTAACGACAGTAGCCAGAGCCGTGGCTGGAAGAATCACATGCGTAACCACTTGCCCAAATGTTTTGCCCACTTCAAATTCAAACATACCAGACACTGGCAAGCTCGGCAGACCCCATTGCATAAATTGCACGGCAAACAAATATAT
>CAWWAV010000035.1:0-7944 GCA_963934935.1 uncultured Anaerolineales bacterium | reverse complement strand
ATCTGAGTCAATTACTACACCCGTATTGTAATATATACCAAAGTCCTCTTCCTCATACATTGGAACAACTAGGACAATATTATGCTTCGCTGCAATCTCCTGCATCAGAGTTATGGTAGGACCATCAGGCACCTGCTCGGCCCACGAATAATACTTAACATCTTGTACTTGACAAAAATATGGACTATAAAAAAGCTCTTGAAAACACATTATCTGAGCGCCTTGCGAAGCTGCTTGTTCTACGTAGTTCACATGTTTGTCAATCATTGTTTGCTTATCGCCAGTATAAGCACTCTGTAACAAGGCACTTCGCACGATCCTAGTCATATAATCCCTCCGTGTCTAAATAATACATTCTTGCACGATTATTAACACTAGAGCCAGAGTTTAATACATACGGATACCGATTACCAAAATGAGGGTGCAATGTGATCACATTGCACCCTCATATACTCTGACAAATTGTCCTATATATCAGAAGTTAATACATTTGCTCTTAAGCTTCTGTTGGCGGTTTGAATATCAGGAAAATAGCATTCAACAAGATACCCATTACCGCAGCGGTAGCAATAGCTGGAAGTCCCTGAGGAAATATACCTTGTAAGAATGAGATCGGTAAGAAGCCACCTGCAAAACCAATGTTACCTCCAATACCAACCACCATAATCACAGCACCCACCGCTAGATTGCGAGGCACAAACATGTTGACTTTATGTTCCTGCATTAGAGCAATGCCTTGCATACCAACCACACCGAACAAGTAAATCGCCAGTCCACCAGTTACTGCAAGTGGAACTGATTGTACTAATCCTGCCAGCTTTCCTACAAATCCTAGCAATACTGCTATGACCCCGGCCGAAATCAATGCTGGCCCTGAGTAATTGCGTGTAATTGCCATGAGTGAGTTGTTCTCACCGTAGTTTGTACCAGCAGTTGCACCGGTTAAGCCCTTCAAGAAATCGTCGATGCCATCAAGTATAAGATTGAAACCAACATACTCTGCCAAATTTGATTTCTCTCTACCTGCCTCTTCAGCTGTACGGTCCACGTAAAGGCCAATCTGATATAGATGAGCCGTCGATTCAGGTATGGTCGCAATAGCCATAATTGCGATACTGAAGATTGCAGTACTTACCATAGCACCACTAAAAATCGGAAATGTAAAGTGTGGGACCTGGAACAACGGTGCAGCAGCAACTGCACCCATATTAAACGACCCTGGTTCGATAACAGCAGATATCAGACAACCACCAACCGCTCCAAGAAGCACAGGTAACATTCCAACAAACCCCTTACCCTGCATATACACTGAAAGTAATACAGTAATCAACAAAGTAAGCAAAGACACGCCCCAGTTAGCCCCAGCCATATCAAGAGCAGCCAGTGCCAGACCAAAGCCTATGATAGCAGCTACAGAGCCGGTTACTACAGGAGGCAAAACCTTATCAAGCTGGTCTTTACCTACAGCTCTGATAATCATGCCTATAATTATGTTTAACACGCCAGTAACAACAATACCTGCCTGCATTGTGCTAATGACATTATCAGGTACAGGTACACCAAACTGCGGAGGACCACCTGTCATTGCAGTAACAATTGCTAGATATGCAGCAATATAACTGAAGCTCGATCCATAAAATAGCGGAATAAAAGTACCAAGCCTCCATTTAGATAGTAGCAATGCAACTACTGTACCGACTCCGGAAACTACTAAAACCGTACCAACATGGAACCCTGTGAGAGCTGCCACCAGTATTGTGGCAGGAAACATAGTCAGCACGTGTTGGAAACCAAGCAAAACCAACTCACCAAACGGAGGAACGTCGTTCGGGAGATATGTCTTGACAGAATTTGTCATTATTTGCCTCCTAATTAGATTATAAATATTATTATCTGGACTTAAAAAACATACTACTCACAACTATTAAGTAAACACCACAATTAAGTAAAAGTTGCGCAGTTCGGTACAGTACTCAATATTTAGTTGATGCTACTTCGAGGAAATTAGACCTAATAATGTTTTGTAGAAAAGTAACCTATTCCCTATACAAGCTCACCACTTTCTGCAATTATGCGACCATGATTAATGACATATTTTGGTGCCCGATGAAATCTGAGGGATTCAATTGTAGTAGGAACATCTAGCACAACCAATGAAGCTGTAGAGCCTACTTCTAGTTTGTGTGTAGTCAAACCCATAGCTTGAGCAGCGCTAGTAGTAATCATGTCATACAAGCAATCCATATCTACTTTGGTAGTCATCCACAACAAATGAGACGCTAGAAACGCCACTTCCAACATATTGTTCTGACCATATGGATAATAAGCATCGCTAATGTCATCTTGCCCCAGACATACTAACACTTCTTTTTCAAGCAGGTCCTTTACACGAACATGCAAAGGACCAGTATGTGGATCAGTTACTATGCCAATACTATTATCCTTTAAAAGTTTGACCAAATCACTATGGTAACTATCTGGATAAAGAGCCATAGCTCTAGCATGATGTGCTAAAACACGACCTTCCCAACCAACCTTCTTAGTAGTCATAGCTAACATTTCTAATGTGCGTAATTCCGCATTGCCAACATCGTCAACCAACATACTAATTGGGGCATCAAACTGAGTCGCGATAGCAAACATTGCATCGATATGAATCTGGGCATCGGCGTCACTATGTTCAATCCAGGGAATTCCACCGACCACGTCTGCTCCCATTGACATAGCCTCATGAACCAATATGTCAGCACCTGGCTCCTTAACAACCCCATCTTGCGGAAACGCAACCACCTGAATGTCAACAATATTACGAAATTCCTCTCTCAACTCAAGTAGAGCAACGACCCCTTCTAGTTTGGCCTTATTGTCAACATCTGCAAATGCGCGAATGTGGGTATTACCGTTTGCCGCAGCCCAACGCAGAGCAATCCGTACATTTTCCATAATCCAAGATCGATCATATTGTGTTTTTACCCTTGAAGCCAGCTCGATAGCTGTAGCTGCTGCTGTCATTTGATTCTGATGGTATTTTTCAAGTGCCAATTCGTCTAATCGATCCAACGTAAATACCTTATCTAAGTGCAGATGAGGATTCACGAAAGATTCAGTCACAAGATTGCTTTCAGCATCAAGCTCCACTTCGGCAACAGCAACATCATTTTTTGATATTGCTGCAATTTTCCCATCCGTTATGCCAATATGGTATACACCACCTGGTTTACGCCTTAAACGGGCGTTTTTTATAACTATATCAAATTTAGTTCTCATAATATAGGACTCCTAAGCCAAACTTACATGATCACTCAAACAATCAATTGATAGCAAAAAACCTGTCAAAGCATCAGCACCGGATGTATGTCCAAGTGACAAAATTTCCATACATGCCCGAGTCACATCTGTAACATTTTCTTTGCATAGAACATCTACAAGCGCATGCCAGTGCTCGGAAGCATGTCCATTAGCCGACTCTTGCAACATGGCACCAGATAACATAGTCGTGCGACATGAAGCGGCGTCTGCAATTGTACGTGACCATCGTGCAGCATCTTTTCGATCGAATATAGCCCACAATGCATACATAACACCTATTAAAAAATCGTCCCCGGATGGCGTCAAGCCAACACCTAAGCCTGCCATGTTTGCAGCACTCACATATATCTTTTGTATATTGCTGCTGACAATTCCTCTATACAATTGTTGAGCAGATTCAGCTAGCTTGGTACCTACATACCCTATATTGTCCGTAGTTGACCATAACATTGGACTGAGGCTGCCATCCGAAGCATTGTTCTGTACAGTCAAATACAAATCCCGGATATTTTTTTGAAAATAATGTGGGCAATCCTTAGGGTAATCCCAATCTAGACGAGCAGACCAGAGTATAGCTCCACTAAAATCAATTGTCGTCGTATTGACAGTCAAACTATTTTTATCAACAACAACCGGAGCACCAACAGATAACATTTGTTCTAAACTAAGCGGCAATTCCTCAAGCACCATCGTAAACGGACCGTTCCCGATTGTATTATGAACAATAGCAATAAATCTACCTTGTTCGTCTATCAAATTGCATGATCGCTCAAAACTTGAAAATACGTGAGCACTGTTGTTGCTTGATAGCCATTCTGCCGCTCCAGCAGAATACGACTGGGATAACAATTGCATCTTATTTCGCAGCTTCAACAATTTCCCAAAGCATGCTAGGACTCAGTGGAATTTCTGTGATCTCTGCTTCTGAATCGAACAACGCGTCCTCAATCGCTTGCGCAAAAAGTGCGCCGACGGGAATTGCTCCAGCCTCTCCTGCACCCTTAATGCCCATTGGATTCAACGGAGATGGAGTAGTAACATGATCTGATTCAATGTTCGGAACATCTAATGCAGTGGGAAGAAGATAATCCATAAATGAAGCATTAAGCAATTGACCATTTTCGTCAAACATTAATTTCTCGTAGAATGCATTACCAATACCTTGAGCCACCCCACCCTGAATCTGACCTTCTAAAATCATAGGATTAATCACTTCTCCACAGTCATGAACCACCACATATTTCTTTATATCAACCAACATTGTTTCAGGGTCGACTTCAACAATCATGGCATGGATACCATTAGCAGTAGCGCCTCGTTCTGGACCAAAGTAATTGGTTGCCTCTAAACCAGGTTCAGTGCCCGGCTTGACAGCACCGCGCATGGGGTTGGCTCTTCTTGCTAGCTCTCCTAGACCTATACTCCTCTCGTGATCTGATTGCACCCTCGCTACTCCATCTACTAATTCCACTACCTCTTCCTCTGCCTCCAAAGCATCGACTGCCATCTTTAGTGCTTTAGCCCGAACATCACGCGCGGCCTCATTAAACGCATTTCCCGCAACCACAGCACCACGACTCGCAAATGTCCCAGCACCCCAATAAAACTGATCAGTATCACCAGTAACTATATCTACATCTGACACATCAACACCTAGCTGGTCAGCAACTATTTGCGCAAAACTTGTGAAATGGCCTTGGCCTTGAGTACCGACACCTGTTACCGCGGTCACTTTACCACTAGCTTGGACCTGCACTCGTGCTCCTTCATATGGCCCAATACCTGTGCCTTCCACATAAGCAACAATGCCTAAACCCACATAACGTCCTTCAGATTGCAAAGCCGGCTGTGTCTCTTTGATAAATTTTTCATAATCTATCATGTCCAGCGCCTTCTTCATTGATGGATCATAGTTCCCACTATCATAGATCAAGGGGGCAAAATCCTGATAGATAATCTCATTGTTATATGGGAACTGGTCAGGCTCAATAAAATTTCTGCGACGTATTTCGGCTCTGTCAATTCCCATTTTACGTGCTGCTATATCTAACAATCTCTCCATCACAAATACGCCATGTTGCCTACCAGCACCTCGATATGGTGTAACAATTGGAAAATTAGTAAAAACAGCATCGAATTCGCTATAATAGTTTGGGATGTGATACGGACCTAGTAAAGTGCACTGACTGTTTATTGGAACAGTTAATCCATAGGGTGCATATGCGCCGGCATCATGTAAAAACTTATCCCATACTCCAAGAATAAGCCCGCTTTTGTCCATAGCTATTTCAGCCGTATGTATCTGGCTCCGTTCCTGAGTGGTAGCAAAAAAGTTTTCTGATCGATCTTCTATCCATTTGATCGGACGCCCTATTTTCATGGCAGCCCATGGTATTAACACTTCTTCCTGATAAAACATCATGATTTTGGGACCAAATCCACCTCCTATAAAAGGAGCAATGACGCGCACCTGATTCTCTGAAAGCTGGAGCATTTCCGCTAGACCATTACGAATAGGTATGGGAGCCTGAGTAGTATCCCAGACAGTCAGGCGCTGAGCTCGCCTATCCCAACTTGCAACAATACCACGGTTCTCCATAGCTGCGGCTGCGCCATGATCATAGACAAACTCACGCTTTAACACACAAGCTGCTTTCTTTTTGGTCTCAAAATAATCGCCTTTTGTCTGCACCACATGTGCGCACAGATTACTATTTAAGTCGTCATGTACAAGTGCACAATCTGCTTCCAAAGCAGTACTCAGGTCTGCAACCACAGAAAGTGGTTCATAATCGATATATATATCCTGCAAAGCATCCTCAGCTATATAACGACTTTCAGCTAAGACCATTACCAGTGGCTCACCCACAAACCTTACTTTTTCTTTTGCCAAGGGAACTTGTGTCCGCTGATTAAACACAATACCGTCTATAGGTGGAGGTGGTACCAACAAAGGCCCAGGCTTCCAGTAATCACCCAAATCTGCTGCAGTATACACTGCAACAACTCCTTCGCGCTGTAATGCCTTTGAAACATCAATGTTCACAATTCGCGCGTGAGCATAAGTGCTTCGCACAAACGCTGCATGTAACATTTCAGGCAGTTGAACATCGTCTACAAATAACGCCTGACCAGTTAATAGTTGAGGATCTTCATTGCGTCGAATAGGTTGTCCGAAAAACCGATTAGAACCCATCAGATTTACCTCTTGTCACTCCCTAAAAGCCACAAATCGACCCCAGCATGAAGCCAACTCCATTCCTTTTTGCACAAAACATCCGATAAAATATCGGCCACTTTCCATATTTGCTAATGCACCACCCAAATTTTCAGCATGAACAATACCTTTAGGAAACAAGTTGAGATGCATATCCTGATAATATTGATCTAAAGGATACATTTCATCCCAATCTTTCCCAAATCGTTCGTTGAGTTTCTTTTCTGCCTCATCAAATGTTTTTGGGTGAAACACTCTTTGAATGGTATTCATAGGATGTTCCATAGCCACACAATCTATCCCTATCCATTTGATTTTCTTTTCGATACACCAATCAGCAAAATCCGGAGATGGGCCAGGATGTTTGATCATATAACGAAACTCATTAGAGTCTGGGCTATTCCAACCATACTTACAATACCCGGTCTTTATAATAAGGATGTCGTTCTCATGCACATCCACAACTTCCTCTATCATCTCAGGGGTATATACGCTGGAGTCACTCACCTTATCTGAAATATCAGCTACTGCTCCTGGACCAACCCAATAGTCCAAAGGGGTTTCGCCTATACTTCTACCGCTGATACTAAAGTGTTTTTCGCCGTCCATGTGAGTAGCCAGATGAAAGCTCGCTCGACAATTAGCATTGTTGCGTCCCATGCCAAAATATTGACCTCCAACACGCTTTGTATAATCAATACTTAAGGGTATGTAATTCGCCCATTGAGGAGTCTGCACACTAAATGGTAAGGTCATATCCAACATCTCGCCAGTTTTCATAGCATCAAAGAATTTGGATGATTCCATTCCATCAGGAGGTAATATAGCTACTGCACGTGACCAAGCTGATTCAACTTCCATAAACGGCAATGGCTGTACCATTACCCAAGCGCGCTGATTGGCAATTTCATTGATTTGACCACCAAGAGACTCAGCCAATAACATGCCTGATTTTGGCATAGTGACATGTGTTAGCTCATAGTACCAATCCTGAGGAAACAATTCATCCCAATCTTTACCGTATACTTCTTGTGCTTTAGTTTGTGCTTTCTCAAATTCCCGTTCATGCATATAACGTAAATTGGTGTTCATAGGATGCTCTGCGCATCCACAATCCACACCGATCAATTTTATATTCATGTCCATTGCCCAATCAAAAAATTCTGGCGAAGGCCCAGGATGTCTAAGGTAATACCCGAATTCCTTATTTTCTATACCACCTTGAGCCGAATCGTTAAGCACGTCAGGTTGATCATACCCATACTTGTGATATCCCGTATTAATTATCAAAATATCGCCCGATTTCACTTCCACTCGACTAGTAATCATTTCTGGTGTATATAAGCTGTAGTCGGAAACATCATCCGAGATATCTACAACTACTCCTTCGCCGCACAAGTCTGTTAGTGGAATGTCGG
>CAWWAV010000034.1:0-8143 GCA_963934935.1 uncultured Anaerolineales bacterium | reverse complement strand
ATATTTTAGCATCCTTTCCTGGCAACATTGACGGCTCTATCACTGAGCAGATTTCCTATCATTACTTTAATAACATAGTGCTGCACTCAGATATTCTCATTGACTTTCATCAAGGTGGTCGTACTGCCTATGAGCGTTATATCTTAATAGATGCTCCACAAGATGAAAATAATTGGAACAGTATTGAAGAAAAGCGGCTCAATCTGGCTGTAGTATTTGGTCTGAGTTCCGTTGCCTATTTTCCGCCTGGTACATTTGCAGAAAATCAATCAGATGTTCTTACGGACAATAATATAATTCATTTGACTCCGGAGTTGAGCGGAGGTACTGGGTGGTATGCTAATAGCTCTCGTGACATTAGAGATGCAGAGCAAGGTATTTTGAACATATTATGGGCACTTGATATGATTACAACAGATCCGATATATACACAGAGACATTGTGATGTGTATGATGCAGGCAATGTGGTTTGGAAATCGAGTGACGATGGTTTGTTCATACGTGAAGCGAAATTTGGTCAGGAAGTAGAAGCTCAAGGTACATATGGTAAGCTGATTAATCCATATACTGGAGATCTAATTTCAGAGCTCAAAGCAGAGCGTAAAGGGACTGTTATACCAAGTGGTCAGGAGTGGCCTACTATTGGCAACACATCGGTTGGCATACTTGGTGATGTGACTCAGGTGATAGACCGAGAATCGGTCAACTTGAAGGTTAAATTAGATTCGAAACAGCAATAGTCACCATTGTAGTTGAATTGTTTTTTGTTTGTATTTTCCATGTATGAAAATGATTATAGAAATTAATGGCTAACTAATATGACTTCAGTTCGTGTAGGTATTGTTGGATGTGGCATGGCGGGCCGCAAGCATATTGATGCTTTTCAATCATTAGGTTCGCTAGCTAGTGTGGTGGGCATTTGTGACGAGAATATAGAGCTAGCACAGCAAATTGGGAAAACATCGGACATTGAGGTTTTTGAGCACTATTCAGACTTGTTTGACTTTGGGATTGATTTGTTTGTAATAGCTACTCCCCATGCTACGCACCATAATTTGGCAATTGATGGGCTTAATAGCAATATATCATTATTGGTAGAAAAGCCATTGGCTTCAAATCTATCTCAAGCCAAAGAAATAGCTTCGATATGTGCGGAAAAAAAACTCAAATGTGCAGTAGGATTTGTACATCGTCATCGGATGGAACTGCAGGCTGCACACAGACATATAACACAAAAAGATTGCGGTGAAGTTGTATATCTAACAGATACATTCTGGTTGTCAGGTGGAGAGAGATTGCCAGAATGGTTATGGAATGATTCTGAAGCTGGTCTTGGTGTTTTAGGTTATAGTGCAATTCATCGAATAGATTGGCAAGGTTGGTTAGCCAATTCTAAAGTTGCTAGTGTGTATGCCCAAACAAACCTTGATGGTATATATGAGGGTTCAATTCATGGGGTTGTGGCTAGTCTGATGTTTGAAAATGGAGTTGTGGGTTCTGTTGTTGGCTACCAGCCGAATGTCGATGTGAGTAAGCCTTTCATAAGTACAGTAATTGCCGGTTCTCAAGGTTTGATCAATATCAAGTTAGGCCAAAGTTTTGAGATATGTACTGCGGTAGAGAACTATAGAAAAAGTATTGTTCAAGACGATCAGTTTGTTAAACAGGCACGAGACGTAGTAAATGCTATTGTCGAGGATAGAGAACCTTGCTCCTCTGTGTATGATGGCGTGCACTCTGCGGCTGTAGTTGAAGCAATTATTCAATCAGCCAAGACCGATTCAAGAATTGATGTTAAAGACTAGTTATAAATAATGTCTAAAGAGGATATATAAGAGCTATGGTATCAGATTTGTCTAGTAATAAGGTTGTGTTTATTAATGGCATGGTGTTTGCTGATGGTGATCTAAGATCATGTATGGTGGTTGTGGAGGAAGGGAAAATTACCGAGCTTCTTGAGCCAGGTACTGATGTCGGCGATTTAACTACTATTGATTTACAGGGAAAATATTTATTACCGGGTGCAATTGACGTACATGTTCATTGTCGTGCTCCAGCAGCGCCGGAACGCGGAGATTTTGCTACTGAAACACGTGCTGCTGCGGCAGGTGGT
Source organism: uncultured Anaerolineales bacterium (assembly GCA_963934935.1). GTDB lineage: Bacteria > Chloroflexota > Anaerolineae > Anaerolineales > UBA11657 > UBA11657. The sequence continues at coordinate 6,030 of CAWWAV010000034.1, read as the reverse complement.
GTTACGACTATGTTAGAAATGCCAATATCCAAACCATGTGTCAATAGCTCAGCGATACTTGAAAGTCGCAAGAAACTGGGTGAAGATAATGCATACGTGGATTTTGGTTTATATTGTGGACCTGTGGGTTGTGATGAACAAGCCATTGAAGACATGGTAAATGCAGGCGCCATTGCATTTAAAGCTTTTATGGTAGATGCTCCTCCTGGCCGAGAGGATGAATTTGACGGTATTGCTGCTGCAAATAAATCCGACTTGTTGGTGGCGTTTCAGAAAACCGCGAAATATGATATTCCATTTGTGATCCATTGCGAAGATGATCAATTGCTTAATCACTATATTGATCTAGCATTAAAAAGCGATCTGTCTGACCCGATGGTGCATCCAAAATCTCGTCCTGATATAGTGGAAGCAGTGGCTATTTCAAGTGCCGTCTCGCTTGCTGAACATGCTAACAGACCAATACATATCGCGCATGTCAGTTCAGCTAAAGGCGTTGATATTATTAGACATGCACTTCAGTCTGGAGTGGATGTGACTGGAGAGGTTTGTTTACATTATCTAGAATTTACTGCTGATGTTTTATCCAAGGCTGGACCTTATGCTAAAGTGAATCCTCCAATTAGATTTAAAAACGATCAGGAAGCATTGTGGGCAGGTGTTAGGGACAACACATTAATGATCCTAACTACTGATCATGCACCATTCACAGCAGCTGAGAAAGAGGCTACATGGCATGATTTGGTGAGTTCACCTCCGGGACTTCCAAGTCTTGAAATGTTATATCCAATGTCTCTGCATTATGCTCTGAATGGCCAATGGGATTTATCTAAATCAATAGAGTTAGTATGTGAGTCACCGGCTAAGCTATTTAATCTTTGGCCCAGAAAAGGTACAATTAGTGTGGGTTCTGATGCTGACTTCGTAGTATTTGATCCTAAAGATGAATACGTGGTTGACAGTGCCAATTGGTTTACTAAAGCAAAGGATTGTGATCGTGTGTACTCTGGATTGAATATTAGTGGGCGAATATTACAGACCTACGTGCGCGGCAATCTAATTTACAGTGATGGAGAAATTGCAGGAGAACGAGGTTACGGACAATTTTTGCGACCAAATTAATACTTTAGACAATTATAGTATCGACAACTTTTTGTCAGGGGAATAGGGTTATCATCATGACAGTACATAACACAGATTGGATTGTGCCTAGGGCGCAGGGATATGACACTAATCGTTCATTAAGAGATGAAATAATTAGTGGGCTTGAGAACGTTATGTTCAATCCCTATGTGGCTGGAAATGCTGAATTTGAACCGCTTGAATCTGATTTTGCTTCTAAATTAGGTATGAAATATGCTGTGGCAGTACAATCTGCTACGGCCGGATTAATATTAGCACTGCGTGCTTGTGATGTTGGGCCTGGTGATGAAGTTATTACAGTAGGAAACTCAGACATCTCTACGACCGCGGCAATATCGATTATTGGAGCTACTATAGTTTTGGTAGATATATTGGAGAGTGATTATACGATTGATGGGAGCCAAGTAGCGTCTGCAGTTACAGATCGGACTAAGGCAATACTACCTGTAGATTTGTATGGACACCCATCGGATTGTATTGCTTTGCGTAAAGTTGCTGATGAACATGGGCTAAAGATTATTGAAGATGCTGCTTTAGCAATAGGTGCACGATATGCAGATCATCATGTTGGTTTCTATTCAGACCTAACTATTATTAGTCTGGCAGCTTCCAAACCTCTTTCATCTAGTGGGAATGCTGGCATGGTTGTTACTGATAATTTGGCATTAGCAGAAAAAATAAGTTTATTTCGAGGTTATGGTAAGGAATTTGATCCCAGTAGAACTCCACCTTTGTCTGACGACCATGTAGTAGAAGGATTTAATTTACCTATGGACCCGCTACAGGCAGTAGTTGTGCATGCTAAGCTTCCTTATCTAATGGATTGGACGGACAAACGCAAAAGAATTGCTGGTTTATACCGTAGCGCCTTGTTAGATAAAGAGGTGAAGCTACCAACTTTTAGTGAGAATGCAGACCCATCTTTCTCAAGCTATGTAGTACTATCTTCTCGTCGAGATGAGCTGCATAATGAAATGCGGAAACGACGCATTGAAACAGGAACTCATTATGCACCAGCAATGCATAAACAACCCGTTTATAGGAACAATGTAATTGCTGGAAATAGTCTGCCAGTCACCGAACAGGTAGCGCGTGAACTGATAGCATTGCCAGTTTCTCACGAAATGGACGACAACCAAATTGATTACGTGCTGACCGCAATTGAAGATTTGTTCTAGATTTAAGTTTTACCTATATAGATAAAAACAATATTTCTGCTACAATTTATTGTAGTCAATCAACAATTTGTAAATAACAGAACTGTATTTATTGATTTACTAGTATGCACACACTCAGGAGGAGGGTGGAATTTTACAATGTATAACTATGATATTCCAGTCCGTCGTTATAACCGTAACGACCTAAATGAATTTTGTGAGAAGTATCTGATGTCTTTGGGGGCTAATGAAGAGGAAGCACGTATTACTTCAGCAGGTGTTGTGGCTGCTGCTAGTCGTTGGCATCCAGGCAAAGGTCAAGGGCTAGAGAAACTTTTTAGGCTCACTTTACAACTTGGAAATGGTGGCATTAACTGTAATGCTGAGTTTGAGGTGCTGGAGGATTCTCCCGCAGCTGCTTTGGTAGATGGTCACCAAGGTTTTGGATATGTGGTTGCACAAAAAGGTTCAGAACTTGCTGTAGAGAAGGCATCAAAAGTGGGAATAGGTATAGTCTCCATTAAGCATAGTAATCATTTTGGACAAGCTGGTTATCATGCAGAATCAATTACGAAGTCAGGCATGATTGGTTATGTGATGACTAATGCTAGAGCTGAAATGGCTCCTTGGGGTGCTACAGAACCTGTTCTTGCTACTAGTCCCTGGGGTATAGGTATTCCTATAGAGGGTGCCGACCCAATCTTGTTGGATATGGCACTAACACAGTCTGGACAAGGAATGGTTATGTGGGCTTTTCGGGAAGGACAGGACGTGCCTGACAATTGGATGCTCACAGCAGATGGTGCCAAGAGTACTAACCCAGCAGATTTTCTTAATGCTGATGGTAGCGAGTCCACAGGAACACAATATCCTATAGGCGAATTTAAAGGTTACGGCCTTGCCTTGTTCACTGATGTGTTGTGTGGAGTCATGAGTGGATCTTTATTTGGCACTCAATGTTTTCAAGGCGATGTTAATCATGATGTAGGACACATGATTATGGCATTCAACCCAGAGTTTTTTATGGAGAAAAAGACATTTCAAGAAAGATTAGCGCAGCTAGTAGGAGAAATTCGTTCTGCCAAGCCAATTGAAGGTAGGACCGTTTACTTGCCTGGAGAGTTGGAATTTCTAACCGAAAGGGATTCCAATCAATCCGGAGTGCCGATTGATGAACGTAGTGTTGAAAAACTATTAGTTTTAGCAGACAATCAAAATGTTAGTTTTCCATCGGAGATTTAAATACAGGTATATTACTCAGGGGACGCAAAATGATGTTTTGCAATCCGTTTTGTTTCCTGAGCATTAAAAGGAGGAAAAAATGCTTAGAAGATTTGCTCTAGAACAAGATGTGGCTAGACGAGTTACTGCTGCAAAAGCTCTAATGGAGGAAAAGGGCTTGGGAGCTATACTGATTCCGGCAAGAGGTGCGCCGGGCATGATGGGTATGGCTCAATATTTTACTAATCTGAATTTGTGGGCAGGACCTGCCTGGGTTGTGTTGACTGCTGATGATCCAGAACCGGCTTTGCTTATATGGTCATCATATGGTGCGGAATGGAACAAACAAGAAGCAACAACTTCTTGGGTTGAAAATCCTGATCCTGATACCTATGGACGTGTATTAGAGATAGTAGCTGGTGCCACAACAAAACTAAAGAAGGTTGGCATTGAGCATATTCCTACTCATTGGACTGTAGGGGATATGGAACGTGCAAAAGCCGAACTTGATGGTCGTGAATTTGTGGACATTACTAAGGAATTAGATGCTATGCGTTCGATCAAGTCTCATTTTGAGATTGAGCATTTTTATGATCTGGGTCGTATGACAAAAGAGGCTTTTGATATTTTCGAACATGTGGCTCGACCGGGTGTACGCGCATGGGAAGCTGCAAGTGCTGCAGAAGAACACCTAAGAGCCAATGGCATGATTTGGGGACGTTCAAAGTACTCTATGGATTTACGTCCTTATACGATACCTACCACTGTAGATCGGGAACTTACTCAAGATGATAAGATTCTTTTTGAACTTGTTTATGCCAGCGAACTGGGATATTGGTTGGAAATGACTGCTTTTTATACATTTGAACCTCTAGATGCTAAACTTCAATCACAGATTGATGCTCACGAGAAGGTCATTGAGGCTTGTGCGTATGAGTTACGAGATGGTAATCCTATAGGCCGAATATCTGAGGTTAGTAATGCAACTTGGGAAGAGTTAGGATTTGAAGTGGCAACTGAACCTCTTCCTTCTGGAGCTCCTCCTGGAAAACATACACCAAATTGTCATTCAATTGGTCTTGATGAAAGTGATGGGCCGTCATCATGGTTTACTCCAAGCGAGCTTTTGAAGACCAATATGGTCATATCTTTTCATCCTAGTACTCGCCTTAAAGGTGATCGTGCCTTTCTTGTGTCAGACAACTATCTAGTAACCCAGAATGGTGGCGTGCGTTTGTCACCTTTGAATTGGACCCACAAAGTAATAGGTGACTAAGTTCTAGTAGAAAAGTTGGATTCTAGATGCTATTAGGTAGTGTATGGTCTAGTGAATATAAGTACCCATACTTTTGTATGGGTACTTTTGTTTAGTTTATTAGGTTACCTAAAGCCGCTAATAACAAGGCTACATTTTCACGTCGGCTTGAGTGGCCCATGAGACCTATTCTCCATATCTTGCCTTCAAGTGGACCCAGGCCAGCTCCAATGTCAATGTTATAGTTCTTTAGCAACGAAGAGCGAACACCTAAGTCATCTTGATCTTGAGGAATTAGTACACTATTCAGTTGAGGCAGCCTACTAGCTTCGTCGACTAAATAATTAATTCCTAGATTATTAAGACCATCCCTAAGGAGTATGTGGTTTTGTTGGTGTCGACTCCAAGAATTTTCGATTCCTTCCTCAGATAACATTACCAAGGATTCATGCAGACCATACAAGGTATTGACTGGTGCGGTGTGATGATATGCTCGCTTTGAGCCTTTACCCCAATAACCCATCACCAAATTGAGATCTAGAAACCAACTTGTTACTGGTGTCTTTCGATTGGTTAACTTTTCAATTGCTCTTTCGCTAAAACTAACGGGAGATAACCCAGGCATTGCTGATAAGCACTTCTGAGAACCTGAATAGATGGCATCTATTCCCCATTCATCAACCCTTAATTCTGAACCTGCCAATGAAGTTACGGCGTCAACGATATTGATGCAGCCGTGTTGATTGGCAATCTGACATAGAGTTTTAGCATCAGAGAGTGCTCCTGTTGAAGTTTCTGCATGAACAAATGCGACAATTTTAGTGTCAGGGTTTTCAACTAACGCTTGCTCAACTTTTTCAGGACTAACAGCAGTACCCCATTCATCCTCAACGACAACCGCCTCACCACCAAGACGAGTGACATTCTCTTTCATTCGTAGTCCAAAAACACCATTGATACAAACGATAACTTTGTCACCCGGCTCCACCAGGTTTACAAAGCATGTTTCCATGCCAGCTGATCCAGGAGCGGAGACAGGAAGAGTCAGTGCATTTTCAGTCTTGAATGCATATTTCAGCATTTCTTTAACTTCATCCATCATGTCAACAAAGGCAGGGTCTAAATGCCCTATTGTTGGTCTAGCCATGGCATCTAGAATTCTGGGGTGAACAACTGAAGGACCTGGACCCATAAGTATTCTGGTTGGTGGAGTAAATGATTTCATATTAATCTTTTATTTGCTATAAATATTTT
>CAWWAV010000033.1:0-8233 GCA_963934935.1 uncultured Anaerolineales bacterium | reverse complement strand
ACAGTACGTCCTTGTGGATCTTTAGACGGTCATCCTCGGGTCATCATAACACTGGCTATTATCATGATCACCACTTGGTTAGGCAGAAGAATTACGCACCTACTGCAATCCAGAAGTAAGTAATTTAGACATCAACCAATGAAGTCACACTTGAATCCAATCAAGTCATGCCAGCATCTAATGTTTAAATTAAATTCTGCTGTTCTGTAGACGAGGGTACTGTTCTTAGCGCTACTACTAAAAGAATATTGGCAAAGACAATATAACTAGCAATCAGTATACATATAGTCTGTATAGAAAGACCTCTATCAATCAACATCCCTATGATTACGGGTCCTACTGCCGATGATAACACAGCCAGGACACTCACCATACTCTTGACAGAACCTAGATGTTCAACACCATATAATTCTGGCATTAGAGCACTACCCGAGGTTTGCGAAAACCCTACGTGTAATCCTAACAGGACCATATACAACAATACCCATAGATGATTACCAGCAAGCCCAATAGTTAAGGCAGCTAACGCCAATGGGAACATTGTATATTGAAAGACCTTTATTGCACTAAAACGATCGATGAACGAACCAGCGATTACATTAGTAAATATACTAGTTCCAGCATACAACAAATAGTTTCCAGTGATCCAGCTAGCATCCCATTGTTTATATTCCGCTATATTAAGGTGATGAAAGAAAAAAGCTGTTGCCACCATAGGAGTTGCAACTATAGCTGGTAACAATAGATAAAAACGTGAATCCCTGAGTACCATCTTGCGTGTCCAACTGACCACATTAGACTTAATGTTGTCACTACCACTCCGAATACTTTGAAGATATTTTTCATGAAATTGCTCATATCCTCTTAGTAGCCATATTACTGTCGGAAAACTAAATAAAGCCAGAATGACCGCCACACCCCCATAAGTCCAACGCCAACCAACAGCAGCAATAGCAGTCACTGCGAGGAAAGGAAGCATTGCTTCGGCAATAGGTTGTCCTAGGGCAGCAATCGCAAGTGCTCTACCACGACCACGATCAAAGTACCGGCCCATGCTAATAGTACCCACATGTCGAGCAAGCCCCTGACCAGCATGCCGCAAAAGAAACACACCCAAAACAAGCATCAGTGGTCCCGACACAAACGGCATGTAAGCACAAGCAACCACCATAAAAGCACACACAGCTAAGGTAAAAACTGGCAACCTATACCGATCAATCAGCGGTCCAGACCATATGAACACTATGGCACTTGCTAGAGTACCAATCATATAGATACTACCCCAAGCAGTATGAGTAAGACTAAACTCCTCCTGAATCGCTGGACCAAATACACCGACAAAAAATGTCTGGCCTACACTAGAATAAAACACCATCAGGAATCCGAAGCCAAGCAGATGTGGACTACGAGCGATAAGACGTTTGTACGGATTGATAAACATCAGCAGAGTATACAGTAAGCGACAAATAACAAGTGCTATCTAAAGCAGCAAGAAACAATGAAGCTTTCGATATGCTTGGTCACTACTTTCTAAGCAACAATTTGTAGCATAGATATACGCATGCGGCACCCAGCAGGACTATAATCAGGTTCAACTTAACCAATTGCCAGAAAAATCTTAGCGCCATGATTACAGCAACAAATGCACAAACCCAATAAATAAATTTCCACGCCAAGCGCGTCATCATATCTCTCCTTGCCAACTCATTACTATAGATAGTAGATTGATTATAGTTCATGCCTGTTGATTCAATGTTTTAGCGTGTTATAGTATATATATGAATGATTTCACGTTAGAACAAATACAGGAAATAGTCCACAAACTGGAAAGATCTCAACTATCAGGTGCTAACCTCTCTGGAGCTAACCTGATTAGAGCCAATTTGTTTGGGGCTTTAATGAATGGGACTAACCTACATCAGGCTAACATGAGAGGTGCTAACCTGGGCAGTGCTAAGCTACAGCAAGCTGACCTTAGCGAGGCAAAAATGGATCCAGTCTACCTGATTAGAGCAGACCTAACGGGAGCCAACCTCCAAAATGCGAATCTACAGAATGCTGTTATGCATGAAGCTAATCTGACTGAGGCCAACATGCGCAAAACTTACCTAATCAATACTAGACTCAACGGAACTAACCTCCGTAATGCTGACCTAAGTGGAGCAGTAATGGACTCAGCTGACCTTACGAGGGCCGACCTCCGAGGCGCCAACTTACAAAATGCTAATCTACAGAATACTGACCTTACCAACACTAAGTATGATAGAGATACAAAGTGGCCTCAGAACTTCGACCCAGAAACAGCAGGATCAATCTTTATAACCATGAGCAAATAGTAAGAACATGCATTTTAATAAACCACCCAAATGGTTTTACGCTTTGGTATGTATTAGCATAACAATATTTTTACTGTTTACTATGATGAATTTGTCAATTCTATTCTAGCTCTGGTCATGTCTGTCTTCAGCACTCCACCCCCCAATCTTTCAACAAAAGAGGCGGAGGATATGATTTTTGATTTATATGGCCTTAAGACATATGCTACCTCATTAGACAGTGAGCGAGACCAGAATTTTCTGTGTACAACTCCTCAAAACAAACAAATGGTGTTAAAGATATCAAACCCAGCAGAGGACAAATCTGTTCTTGAAATGCAGCATGAATGCATGCAATACATCCATACTAATAATGTCGCATTGCAAATTCCTTTGGTGATAGTAGGCGATGGAGATAATGCAATCATGGAGTACGACTTGCAATCTACTACTTATCTAGTACGTCTCGTACATTACCTCCCCGGACTACTACTAACAGACGTCTCGCACCGTGAGTCCATACTTCATAAATTAGGTACATTTTTGGGGCATTTGTCACTAGCGATGCGTGGCTTCAACCATTCGGCTGCACATCGTGATTTTCCATGGGATATAGCACAGATAGACTTCATTGAAACACATAAACAATATGTAAATCAACATGAAAAAACAATTGATCATTTTGTTGAACTCTATAAAAAGCTTGTTTTACCCAATAATGCCAATTTGAGAAAGACCGTGATACATAACGATGGAAACGACCACAATATCTTGGCAAATAATGACGGCGAGATTATAGGTATCATTGATTTTGGCGACATGGTTTATAGTTTTGTAGCATGTGAACCAGCCGTGTGTATGGCCTATGTCGCGCTGGAGAAGAATGACCCACTAAAGTCGATCGCTAAAGTACTAAAAGGCTTCCACGAAATCTTCCCTTTGGTTGACGATGAATTACGAGCCATAATCTACTTGGTCTGTATCCGGTGTTGCATAACAGTCACCATGGCAGCATATCGCAAACTCCTTTTCCCAGATAATAAATATATATCTGTTACAGAAAATCAGGCGTGGGATTTTTTGAAAACAATGCAAAACGAGAATTTGGAAACTTGGTCCCGTCAACTATTGACCTATGTTAAATCCTAAAGAAATACAGGATCTGCGCGACCAACACTTAGGCCCATCATTAAGCTTATCTTACAAACAACCTATCCATATTGTCCGCGGTGCCGGACAGTATCTTTTCGATGCAGATGGCACTAAATACTTAGATTGCGTAAACAATATACAACATGTAGGCCATAGCCATCCACGCATAATTTCTGCAGCAAGCCAACAGCAGCAAAAACTCAATACCAATACTCGCTACTTGGATGACACAGTTGTGCGATATGCCCAGAATATTACCAATACATTACCCACTGGACTAGATGTATGCTTTTTCACCAATTCAGGCAGTGAATCGAATGATCTAGCCTTACGACTCGCTCGCAACTTCACCAAAAGCAAGCAGACCATAGTTTTAGATTCGGCTTATCATGGCCACTTGTCGTCTCTTATTGAGATCAGTCCCTATAAGCACGCCGGGCCCGGTGGCACCGGCACACCAGATTTTGTGCACACCATACCAGTACCGGACCCATACCGAGGAAAACATAAAGGGCCAGAATGCACTGAGAATTATGTACAGGAAGTTCAACGCGCCATTAATACAATACAAAGCAAGAACTTGCGACCGTCCGCATTCATAGTAGAAGCAATTATGGGGTGCGGAGGGCAGATAATATTGCCGCCAGGTTTTTTGAACAGTGCTTTTGAGTTAGTACAACTAGCAGGAGGAGTATGCATAGCAGATGAAGTACAAATTGGATTCGGTAGAGTTGGATCACATTTTTGGGGTTTCGAAACACATAATGTCGTACCAGATATAGTGACAATGGGCAAACCAATGGGGAATGGGCATCCCCTCTCTGCTGTGGTCACGACTCGAGAGATAGCACATGCCTTCGACAATGGAATGGAATATTTTAATTCATTTGGTGGCAATCCCGTCTCATGCGCAATAGGACAGGCTGTTTTAGATATCATCAGAGATGAAGACCTGCAAGCTAACGCCCTAGACGTCGGATCACACTTGTTGATCGCATTAAACACATTAAAATCAAAACACGATTTAATTGGAGATGTACGAGGTGCGGGATTGTTTATTGGAATCGAATTGGTTAAAGATCGCAACACGCTTGAACCGGCCGATAAAGAGGTAGACTACATTATTAACAAAATGAAGGATAAAGGTCTACTGCTAAGCAAGGACGGGCCAAACCATAATGTCATTAAGATCAAACCACCATTGGTATTCACTAAAGCAAATGTGGATTTTCTAGTCAAGCAATTGGACGAGACACTGGCATCACATAAGCTCTAAACCAGTAAATATATACTAAGAATATGTCTAAAAAAGAATGTTTACACCAAAATATCAACCCTAAAGAAAACCTGTCTTCCACTACTAAGTTCTACAGCACTAAGATTGGATGGGCCGATATAGATGATGCACTAATAGATTCATCAATATCTAGCGCACTTGAGTCACTACAAAAAATAAAATATGTCCGCGAAAGAAATGGTTCTTCCTACAAGTGGGATATATATTATGTCATACAAGATAACCTAGACCATCTAGGTTATCTCAGCTATCTTCGAATAGATGCTAAGAACATATCTCTAGGATATTTATATGTCCTAACCGGCGAAATTAAGCCTATACGAATCAAAGCTTTAATGATCAAAGATCGCCGCCAAATACTGAAAAATGCCGTTACATGCGCAAAGTTGCGTGTAGACAAAGATCACAATGTCGGAGTCTTCTACAGCAAACACTGACATTAAATACAGTTTTAGTGAATAAGAGATTGTCTGATGATAAGATTTTGGTTTAAGCTATTTTACGCTGTTAAGTTTGCGGGCATTGGTGTATTTATGCCCTATATGGTGATATATTTTATTAGGAAGGATCTCACTAATGCACAAGTAGGATACCTAATGTCCCTCACAGCATTGGCAGGCATAATAGTGCAACCTGTATGGGGCATTGTAAGTGACAAGTTTAATGTCACCAGACTTCTCATTACTATTGGTTGCTGGGTCACATCTGGATTAGTATTTGCTTTTACATTGACTGACAGATTTGAACATCTACTAGTGATTGTGACGTTAAGTTCGATAGTAAACGCTCCAGTCCATTCTAATTTAGTAGCCTTGGCACTTAGCCACTTGGAAAGCAGAGGAAAACAAGAAGAGTTTGGTAAGTTCCGTTTATGGGGTTCTATAGGATTTATAGTAGCCACTGCCATTGCGGGAGGATTATTCTTTGAAGACAACTTGGAACTAGCAGTATACATTTACTGTGGGTCTCTTGTTGTACTAGGATTAATGTCGCTACAATTACCTGATCGACGAATATCTACTGAGGTGCAGTGGGCAGATGGCTTTAAATTGCTTGCTCACAACCGACGATTACGTTTGTTTTTATTGGGGGTAGTATGTCTGGGAATAACAGTAGGTATAGGTGATCAATACTTAGTTGTATACATGAATGAGTTAAATGCAACGGCTTGGATTGTTGGTTCTACTGTCGCTGTGACAGCTATGCCTGAAATACCTCTAATGCATTATGCCGAGAAGTTTATACGTAAGTACGGCTTGCGCATAACATACATAGTAGGTATTAGTGCACTACCCCTTCGCTGGCTGCTGAACACTCTAGTTACTGATGCTAATATAGCGTTGCCAGTGCAAGCATTGCATGGGATTGGACTGAGTGCGCTGCTTACTGTAGGGGTTATATATATCGACAGTATTCTACCCAAGACTCTACGGGCTTCAGGACAAGCAATCTATTCAACCAGTCTCTATGGTCTAGGTCCTTCTATCGGACTCTTTATAGCAGGTTTACTTATGAGTTCCGGAAGTACTCAAACATTGTGGATCATGTGTTTATTTGTAAGTGTTATAGGATGCATCATCGTAAATAGAGCTATGCAAATAGATGACCAACAAACAATTGCTAATCATAAACTTTAGTGATGAAATTTGACACAACACAAACAATGTCTAGCTTGTCATTACAATGTTATTGTATGATCACCTAGTATTAGTAATATCCTAACTACTTCACACTTGAGATTGTTTGTGCGATAATTTGGTTGAATTTATTTATTGAGACATGCTGGAGGATACGTTATAACTATTATAGGTGTTCCACAAGAAACAAAAGACCACGAATATCGTGTCGGCATGACACCAGGAGCCACTGAAACTCTAGTCCACGAAGGACATACTGTGCTCATTCAAGCCGGAGCAGGCGACGGAAGTGGTTTTACCGATCAAGAATATGTTGATGCTGGAGCTGCATTAATAAACACGGCAGCTGAATTATTCTCCCAAGCAGACATAATTGTTAAAGTCAAAGAACCGCAGCCAAACGAATGTGAAATGATGAGAGATGGTCAGATACTCTACACGTATCTCCATCTAGCATCTGACGAACAGTTAACTTATGCACTAATAGAACGTAATATCACAGCCGTTGCCTACGAAACAGTAGAGCTCGACGATGGGTCTCTCCCACTATTGACGCCAATGAGTGAAGTTGCTGGACGCATGTCTGTTCAGGTTGCTGCCCACTACCTTGAAAAAGCAAGCGGCGGACGCGGAAAACTACTAGGTGGTGTGCCAGGCGTACGACCTGCAACAGTCACTATTATTGGTGGAGGTATTGTAGGAATTAACGCAGCGAAGATAGCTCTTGGAATGGGCGCACAGGTATTACTTATTGACATCAACCCTGACCGACTTCGTTATCTTGACGATGTACTCCATGGTAACGTCACCACACTTAGCTCCAACCGACGTAATATTGGAGACGCCGTAATTATCTCAGACATTGTGATAGGGGCAGTACTTATCCCAGGCGCACGAGCACCACGTCTGGTAACTCGAGAGATGGTAGCTGGCATGACACATGGATCAGTCATAGTGGATGTCGCAGTGGACCAAGGTGGATGCATTGAGACAATCAGGCCTACCACACACAGCAAACCTGTTTACGAATTAGATGGAGTCATACATTACGGAGTCACTAATATGCCTGGAGCCGTGCCACGGACTTCCACCTATGCTCTAACCAGTGCCACACTACCCTATACTGTACGCCTAGCATCTCAGGGTTTTGAAGATACTGTCAGATCTGACCGTGCACTTGCAAGTGGAGTTAATGTATATCGTGGACAGATAACATATCCAGCTGTGGCCGAGACTTATGGGATCGAATATACACCACTACCCAACTTGCTCTAATTGATAAATCTTATCTAGATATTAATCCGGATATTTTGCCAAAGCAAAAACTGCCTCACTTTTGACATAACAACTAATCTGGATCCATCTCATGATAAATTAGCGATTAATCCTTTTTTGCATAGCTTGAATAAATAATATAATATCAATCTACAGGTTTCTTATATAAACTGAATCAGGAGATCACAAAACTGATGAGTAAACACTTCTTCATTAAGTTCGTAACTAGCCCAGATGTTGACCAATTCAAATGTTTAGTAGGACTAGGCTGTACAGCACAAGCAATCAACGACGGACACAAGGTAGACGTATTCTTCGCGGCGGCTGCAGTCCAATTGCTACACGCAGAGTACATTTCTGCTCTAGACAAAACAATCGATGCTTCACCTAATATGTGCCAAGGTTTTCTTGAAACAATCACAAATGGAGCAAACGGCATTCATTGCTCAACAGCGTCACAAGCTTTTTTTGGGGTCAGTCAGGACTCCTCCGAAGCTCTCATCAAGGGTATCAATTTAAACTGGAGCGGCCCGGCTGGAGTGATTGCCTTAGCATCC
>CAWWAV010000032.1:0-8274 GCA_963934935.1 uncultured Anaerolineales bacterium | reverse complement strand
AATGTGCTTTGCTACACCTAGATCATGTGCTAGGTTATTCACCTCTGAATAGTAGTTCGTATTAGTATTATCAGTGCTGCCAGTTAGCTCACCTATTAGAAGGAGACGAGCTGGTATGTCATTAGAGTGTAATGAAGCAAGCGCTTGTATTAATGTTTTGCCACCTTTGCTTTTGTTCATTAGACCGAAGTACCCTATGACTAATTCATCTTGAGCAATACCGTACTGTGTACGTATGTCAATGTTAGAGGTCTGGTCCATGGAGTTATAGGGAATATTGCTTCCTATAGGTATTTCTACGACTTGCTTTGTTTGCAGTGTTTTAGTACAAACTCGATAATCTTCTGAGTTGGTGGTTATAATCCCATCCGAACAGCGAGCCATTTGCCAAATAGCACGCTTTCGTAAACTACCAGCCTTTGGAAAGAGATAAGGTTGTTCAAGGTCATGAAAAGTTATTATAGTTGGAGGAACTGTGAGGTAAGGTAGAAAATGAATCGGTGGGCGCATGGACCCATAGGCGGCAGCTTGGTATTGGATACACAAAACATCTAGCTCCGAGGTTGTTGTTCTAATTCTCCAAAGATCTAACCAACTCCAACGTTTAGAAATATTGGCTATGATTTTGTGCTCGTCAGCGTAATTAGTAGGGTGTATACAGCGCTGGTCAGTAATTACCTGAACTTTGTGGCCTACTGTCGTTAGGTGTAGTGCTAGATTACGTGTGTAATCACCTACTCCTCCCTTCATAGGAGGATATTCGCCAGTTACAATACCTATGTTCATTGTGTTGTAGTATTAATATTTGTAAAGTCAGAACTTCCTTTCTACTACATAATTTGCAATAGTGTGCAACGCATCCAAATACTTGCATTGAGGCAGTTCTTCCAAAGCTGATTTTGCACTTTCTACATATCGACGTGCTTCAGCAAAAGAAGCGTCAATTGCTGAAGAAGAACTTATAGATTGAATTACACGTTTGTAAACATCTTGATCTTTATTGTGTCCATTTTGTAGAGAAGCTACATCGGAGTTATCAGGGTTGTCTTCAATATAATATAGTGCAGGCAATGTGAGTAATCCTTGTAGCAAGTCATGCCCTACTGGTTTACCTATGTCTTCAGAGTTACCAACAAAGTCTAGAATGTCATCAACAATCTGAAATGCTATGCCTGTATGGACACCATAATGGCGCATTGCATCAATTGCT
The DNA here is from genome assembly GCA_963934935.1 of uncultured Anaerolineales bacterium. Classification (GTDB taxonomy): domain Bacteria; phylum Chloroflexota; class Anaerolineae; order Anaerolineales; family UBA11657; genus UBA11657. Next base: position 7,064 of record CAWWAV010000032.1, on the reverse strand, counting down.
TTTTCGTCTTGAGTACCTAGTATAGCTCCGGCCTCAGCTGCTAACGCAAACATAGAAGCAGTCTTTGCTTGAATTCTCTGAAAGTAGTTTTCGCGATTTGTCGTATTTTCTTTTGCGAAGCTTTGTTTGATTTCACCGTTTACTATAGTCATTAATGTCTCAGCAAAAAGATTCATTACACGTACGCTTTGGGTTTGAGCCGCAAAGCTTGCGGCTCTGGCAAACAAGTAGTCTCCAGTGAGAATTGTGATTTCAGAAGAGAAATCCGCGTTAAGTGTCTTAATTCCACGACGCATTAAAGAACCATCTATGAGGTCATCATGTACCAAAGTTGCAGTATGGAGCATCTCTACTGCAGCTGCTAGAGAAACAGCGTGTTGTTGATCAGCTTCAAATATGCTAGCACTAAGCAAGGCAACTATTGGTCTAACACGCTTACCACCTGAATCAAGAAGGTGTTCAGTTGCTTCAGTGAGTACATCATGCTGATCAATAAAGGTCTCTCTAAGACGATCTTCTATTGAGTTTAATTGTTGACCTATCGGCTCTAAGAGTTTTAAAACGTCTTCTAATTGTGTTTTCTGTTTGTACATATTAATTGTTCCAACCGAAAAGTATTTTCGCATTTTGTGTGCTGGAGCTTGCTACCTCATTTACCGTCACTGATTTGATTTCAGCGATTTTATCTGCTACCCAGCGTACAAAGGCAGGCTCATTTCTTTTGCCTCGGTTGGGTTGTGGAGACAAAAATGGAGCATCAGTTTCTATTAGTATTTGAGTCAATGGCAAACCGGCTACTATATCTCTTAATTTATCGGACTTGTTGAAAGTTATTGATCCTGTGACACCTATGTAGAATCCCTTTTCTATTATAGTGTTCGCATGATTTTTGAGCCCACTGAATGAATGAAACACGCCAGAATTTGGTTTTACGCCCATAGAAGATTGCCACTCACTTATGATATTTATAGTGTCTTCATACGCCTCGCGACAATGTACAATCACAGGAAGTCCTAGTTCTGACGCTAGGTCAAGTTGTATTCTAAATCGGTGTTTCTGTTTGTCTGGCGGCGTGATGTTTCTAAAATAATCTAAACCTATTTCGCCAATTGCTACAACATTTGGATGACTTGATAGTGTGCGTAACTGTCGCAATGTTGCTTTGTCCAAATCTAAGTCCTCATTAGGGTGAATGCCTACAGCTGCAGATACTGACGTAAATTGGCTGGCCATTTGTAGGGCGGCTTTACTGGTCTCAATATTTGTGCCTGGATTAATTATTCTAGTTACCTTGTGTTGTGCAGCCCTCTCCAAGATTTGATGTCTGTCCTGATCAAATATCTGGAAATCCAGGTGACAATGCGTGTCTGTTAACAAAATAGCACCGTGTTATGACAAACCGGCGATACTAAGACCATCTTGGAGAATTTGCTGTACTCTATCAGCATCGGTGGTTTCACAATAAACCCTAATTATGGGTTCAGTTCCAGAAAAGCGAATTAGAAGCCAATCACCACCTTCTAGATTGAACTTAAATCCATCAGTTGTGTCTATATCTGTTAGGGTAAGGCCACCAATTGTAGATGGATTGGCACTGTTCACCCTATTAATTATCTGTTCTTTTTGGTCGTCCGGAAAAGCGCTGTCAATTCTATCATAATGGGATTCGGTTCCGGTTTTCGCAAAGAGTGTTCCTAGCAGTTCAGATGGTTTTTGATCCAGCAATCGCATGAGATCTAATATATATAACCCTGCAAGTATTCCATCTCTTTCGGGAACATGGTTCTGAAATGCAAAACCACCTGATTCTTCACCGCCTATTATTGCATTAGTTTCAGTCATTTTAGGTGCCACGAATTTGAACCCGACTCCTGTTTCGTATACTGGCACATCGTATAGTTGTCCCAGCTTGTTCAGCAGCGACGTCGTGGAAATTGTTTTTACTATAGGTCCATGTGCTCCTCTAACCTCTAATAGGTAGAATGCGAGCAATCCGAACACACGTAGCTGGTTAATAAAGCTGCCTTTTTCGTCACCAATCCCCAAACGGTCTGCATCCCCATCGGTGATTAGGCAGATATCTGAACCGTTTTGTATAGTCGTTTGCAGGCCTACATCAATGTTGGGTGGTATAGGTTCGGGCCGACTCATTTCTGGGAAAATAGGGTTACGAATGTTATGTATTTCTTTTATTATGGTACTACCCCCATTTAGCAGTCGAGTAAACCATCCAGCACCATTTCCCCACATAGCATCTACCGTTATATTGAATCCTGCATTCCTAAGAGCATCTATATCAACCATTTCATGTAAATGCTCGACGTATGCTGGTGCTGGGTCGAACACTTGAATGAGCTCCTGTGTATTAGCTGTAACAGTGCTTTTTACTGCACTGACAGTTGGAATGTGTGACTCAATGTTTTTCAAACCATCTGGAGCAATCGCACCTCCTGTATGATCTCGCACTTTAAATCCATTGTCGGTTGGTGGGTTGTGAGATGCTGTTATGTTAATAGCGCCTACTGCTTGTTTTTCGATAACCGCATAAGCTATAACTGGGGTGGGAGTAGCAGTGTTGGTAAGCCATACATTTAGTTTGTTGGCGGACAGAACTTCAGCTACTGCTCTAGCGAAATGTTCTGATGCGTATCGTTTGTCATATCCCACCACAATAGATTCGCCTGAATATCCTTGCTCAAGCATATGAATCGCATATCCTTGAGCGCATCGTCTTACATTGTCAAATGTGTAGTCATTGGCAATTTGACCACGCCAACCGTCTGTACCGAATTGTATTTTTATATCAGGATTCATTGCAATTGTAGGTGTGGATTAGTATCGTACCGTGGTGAACTCTACTATATTGGGCATCTCAACACCTGATTCTAGTTTTTCTATGTCAGCATCGACCATACTTTGCATGAGTTGTTGAAATGTCATGCGCGGTTTCCATTTGAGTACTTTGTTGGCTAAACTTGCGTCGCCTACTAACAAATCCACTTCTGCCGGCCGATAGAATCTGGTGTCGGAAATTACATGGTCTAGATAGTCTAAACCTACATGTGCAAATGCAGTTTCGCATATGTCACGTATGCTATGGGTTTCTCCGGTAGCTATAACATAGTCTCCAGGCTCCTCTTGTTGGAGCATTTTCCACATTGCTTCTACATAATCTCCGGCAAAACCAATGTCACGGCGCGCATCCAGGTTGCCCAGGCGTAATTCTTTAGCGTGGCCTAACTTAATGGCTGCAACCCCAAGGCTAATCTTACGTTCTACAAATTCTATACCTCTGCGAGGAGACCCATGATTAAACAATATTCCAGAACTAGCATGCATGTTATAGCTTTCGCGGTAATTTACAGTAATCCAGTGACCATATACTTTTGCTGCGCCATAGGGGCTTCGTGGGTAGAAGGGAGTGTTTTCGCTTTGTGGGACCTCTCTTACTTTTCCAAACATTTCACTGCTCGAAGCTTGGTAGTATCGGATATCCGAGTTGACGGTGCGGATGGCATCCAATAGTCTTGTGACTCCTAGGCCTGTAGCCTGTCCGGTAAGCACTGGTTGCTGCCATGAAGTAGGCACAAACGACATAGCTGCTAAATTGTAAATCTCATCTGGTTGAAATTCTCGCAAAACACTTACCATTGAAACCTGATCCAGCAGGTCACCTTGTACTAAAGTAATTTTGTTTTGTATATTACGCAAGCGGTCAAGATTGATAACACTGGTACGTCTTACCATTCCTATCACTTCGTACCCCTTATCTAGCAGTGTTTCCGCTAAATAAGAACCGTCTTGTCCGGTTATTCCAGTAATTAGAGCTTTGGGCATTGTATTAATCGGTGACGTTTTTCACCGAGTCTCCTTCCATGTTTTCAGATTCGAGTTTGTCCCTTTCAAAATTTAGTAGGTCAGACAATGTCTCTTCAAATGAGATTTCAGGCTCCCAGCCAGTGATGTTTCTGAAGCTACTACAATCTGCAATGAGTGGTGGTGTACTAGAAGAACGCACACGTTTAGAGTCCACCTTTACTGTAACTTTAGCATTTGAAAGACTAATAAGCGTTTCAAGCAGCTCTTGAATAGTATACATATTTCCACTAGCTATATTGTATGCTGACCCAGATTCGCAATGTTCCATTGTCAGGGCATATGCTTTTACCATATCACGAACATCAGTGAAATCTCTACGATCAGAAAGATTTCCTACCAATATTGTAGGAGGTTGTTGACCAGATTCAATTCTAGCAAGTTGTCTGGCGAATGCAGTAGCTACAAACTGATCATTTTGTCTTGGACCGATATGATTTAATGGTCTCACACGAATAACATCTAATCCATGACCTAAAAAATAGGCTTGGGCTAGCAGGTCTTCTGCGGCCTTGCTAGCACTATAAGGACTGTTTGGGCTGAAACATAGATCTTCTTTGATTGGCATATTATTGGGGCTTACTTTACCGTAAACTTCCATTGAAGTGACTACAAGCACCCTACATTTTAGATTGAGTTTCCAGATAGCATCTAGTATATTTAGGGCAGTGTATACGTTGGCATCATAATTCCCTTTGGGGTCTTCCCAACTGGTGTGCACTGCTGCCTGTCCTGCTAAGTGATATATGTAATCCGGTTTTATTTGCTCTAGAAAGTCAATTGTAGTATGAGGATTTGCAAGATCCATACAATGGTAGTTGAAAGGGGTGTTGGTTTGCAATACAGGTGATGGTGATTTTCCACAGCCCCAAACTTTCTGATTGCTATTGTTTAGGAGATATTCAGCTAGGTGACTGCCAGCAAAGCCACCGGCTCCGGTTATTATTGCTTGCAAATCCAGTCTCTCCAGATTAACATTGCAACTGTCACACAAGACAGTTGCTCGAACGAGATTATACCTTGTTTCTATACCATTTGTCAGTTTGACAATGACAGGCTAGCTAAGTATAATTTGCGCGGATGCTAGGGCTACACAAAGACTGGCACACAAATAACCTTGCATGCGTAAGATTGAGTATTGATGTTATGCATAGAGGTGCCTCAAGATTATAAGTTTCAGGAATTCCCATAGAGAGATTATTGGAACAGTGACTGAAGACAAGAAAGATACCATTGTTGAACCTAAGACAATTGGTGAACTTGAAACCAAAATGCGTCTCGACGGCGTTGTAAAAAACATCGAAATTTTCGGTGTTATTGTGGATGTTGGCGTTGATCATGATGGATTAGTGCATATATCTGAGATTAACAAACACAATAATGGAGTTGATAAGCAAAAATTAGATGTTGGTCAGAAAATCACTGTTTGGGTAAAGAAAACAGATGAAACTTCCGGTCAGATATCTTTGACGCTTAAAGAACCACTTGCATTAGAATGGAATGATTTAAAACCAGACGAGACATATGTAGGGAATGTGACCAGATTGGAAAGGTTTGGAGCATTTATTGACATTGGTGCGGAACGTCCCGGTTTAGTACATATTAGTGAGATTACCATGGGGCGTGTAGAGCATCCAGAAGAGATATTAGCTATTGGGGAAGAAGTAGAAGTTCAGCTGCTTGGGATTAATAAGAAAAAGCGACAAATTAATCTTAGTATGCGTGCGTTGGAGCAGAAATTTATGGATAGTGAAGATGATGAGGATGAGGTTCCAACTGCAATGGAGCTAGCATTACGTGCCGCGATGGACCCTGAATCTGAAGCAAAGCAAGACAAACCACTAAAACACAAGAAGGAATCAAGTAGCACACAAGAGGACATTCTACGTCGAACCCTAGAGGGACGTCCCAATGAGTAGTTGTGGTATTATTCCAGGTAACGTAATCGCAATATTGAGGTAAAAAATATTGCAGATATAATTATTGCAGAGCCCACGCACCAGATACAAATTTCCTCTATTATGATAATTTCCACGTAAGTTAGCCACATTGAGTATACGCATCCAAAGAGAGATATACCAAATACTGCCAATCGTGATAGCTCACGCAAATGAGGAGCAAAACGCTCCAACAAGGTGATTCCGCCAATCACTAAATACATTGCTAGACCTAAAGCGGCAATAGGGATACCCGCTATAGTAGAGTAGCTACTTGCATTTACCACATCACATTTGCCTGCTCCTAGGCACAGAGTGTCCACACTAAACAATTTGGTCCAGGTGAGGTAAAGGGCATCTAATGACCCGAGAAATACTAAGACATATATTATCCAAGTTTTACTTTTACTATCTCTTTTGTTAGCAACATTTTCAAGGTTATTATTCATAAGATTGCTCAGGATGTATGAAGTGTAGCATGTGGGTGCTTGCATGTTACGGACAACCTTATACTGGCTGCTACGGTTATGCTGCCGGCAACTACTACCATACCGTCATTGCCAGCTAATTTTATGGCAGCATTAAGCGCACTTGCAATGTTGTTCTCTATGCTAGTAGAACAACTATAATCGGCAGCTATAGTTTCTAGTTCGTCAGGTGTCATCGACCGAGGCATGCCAGTTGAGGTCAGAACTGTGTGACTACAATTTGGAAGAAGTTCATCAAACATACCCTTAATATCTTTGTCACTCATTGCTCCAAAAATCAATACCCTCTTCTGGTGGGGAAACAAATCTTCTAAAACTTTAGTCAATTGTGATGCTGAAGCTTGATTATGTGACGAATCAATGAGTACAGGCGGTGTGTTTTGAAAGATCTCGCAGCGTGCAGGCCACTCCACTCGAGTTAGACCTGTGTTTAGAGCACTTTGAGGTATATCCCAACCTTGCTGACAGAGTTGTTCTATTATGGACATAACTACGGTTGCATTTTCAATTTGATGTTGACCTAATAATGGAATTCTTTGGTTGACTTTGTTATGATTATGGCCAATACGCCAGATTGAGAAAAGTTGACCTGACAAATCACTGTCTATATGTTCCCATTTCCATACCTTTGATGTGTCAATAAAAGGAGCTTTTAGCGCGGATGCATGTTCGTCCAGAACTTTTAGGGCAGAATCTAATTGTGGACCGGATACAATTGGTACTCCTGATTTAATTATTCCAGCCTTCTCAGCAGCAATTTCCA
>CAWWAV010000031.1:0-8291 GCA_963934935.1 uncultured Anaerolineales bacterium | reverse complement strand
CGCCTTGATATAAGCTTTCTTGCCGTATTAGAGACGCAACGATAAGTGGATCTAGTCCATATTGTTTGGATATTGGATGTATCAGGTCCAGATAATATGGACCGTAGCGTAGTTGTGTAATAAACTTTGGTGCTTCTATGTTGTTATAGAGTCCCAGTGCATCCATACAGTAACGTGCAGCCCATATAGCACCATAGTAGTAACCCAAATCTTTGTAGGCTATAGACAATTGATATGAGGCCACAGCATCACTTTTATAATTATTACTTAAATTGTCCAGTTCTTCGCGAGCGTCCTCAAATTGTCCTAATCGCCAAAGTGTGCTTCCTCTGATCCAATATTCATCTGACATCAATTTATTTGACAAACCACCAAGATTTTTGTTTTGGATACCTAAATATTGTGCAATCCAATCCTCAGCCTTTTTCTGTGATTCTAGATTAGACGCCAATGTGAAGTTGACATTTGGTACTGGGTTAAAGGGTAGGTTCCCATTGAGCATTTGTTTTGCCCTAATTCCATAATATCCAGATTCATCGGTATCAATTGCTTTCACCCATGCGTTTTCTGCTAACTCAGTGCTGCCATTATTCGAGTGTACTTTACCTAACCATAGCAGTGAGGCTGATAGCTGACTATCATCTCCTTGATTTAGGTCAATTGATTGACTAAAACGTCTCTCAGCTTCCGCAAAATTATCCTGACGGTAGGAAGTTATACCTGAGAGAAAGGCAGCTTCAGGACCTAGTTTAGTATTTGGGTAGTTGTCGGCTACTTGGCCCCACAGATCCGAAGCAGTATCTAAATATTTGCCTCGTTCTGCTATACGAGCTGCGTAAAATAGAATCTCAGGGGTCATACTATGCTTGGGATAAGTAGATACCATGTCTCTCAGATTTGACACGGCACCTGCGTAGTTGTCCTCCCATCCCCATTGCGTATAGGCGATTTCAAGCCATGCCTCACCCCATAAAGGATCGTTGGGATGTGTGTCGATGATTTCTTGGAAATGTAGTTTTGCAGCCGCAATGTTATCGAGGTTACGGTACGATAGGGCCATATAATAGTGGGCTTGTGCATCATGGTCGGGATTTGTTGAGAGGTACCGTCTGAAAGCTAGTATTGCTGGTGTATGTTGGTCAGCGTGGTAATCAATTAAGCCACGTTGGAATTCATTGACTTTAGTTCCATAGCTAAGTAATTCAACAAGAGATAGGTAAGAGTAGTATGAGTCAGGGTATGTATTGACTGCGTGTTTATAGTACTGTATAGCTGTATTGATTTGATTGGCTGCTACCATAGTTTTGGCCCGTTTGTAGTCCATTTGGGCTCTTGTATTGTCATACTTTGTATTAGTAGCAACAAGGTCAAAAAGTGTTATAGATTCAGGAGTTTGACCAGCTGCTTGTAACACTTCGGCTTTGTCGAGTAGAAGAAAATTGATGTTTGTGCCACGTGGCTTCAGTATTGCCGATTCGTAGTAGTCTGCTGAGTTACTATATTTTGCTAATGATCTATGGGCATCTCCAATAAGTTCAAGTACGTAAGAATCGATAATATTTGGGTATTGCTCTAGGTATTGATCAAAATATTGTATAGCTATTGTATGGTTGCCTAATTGATGATTTGTTAAACCTAAAAGAAATATTGCATCAGCTATATTATATGCAGTTGGATGATTTGCTTCGAATGTTTCTAGGGTTTCTAGTGCGGTCCACATAGCTTTGCTCCTCAGATAACTATGGGCTAGACCAAGGTGCGCATCTAAGTGTAGTTCATCATCTTCATCTGTTTGCTCAAGGGCTAGAATATATGAGTCTATTGCTGCTTGCCAGTTACTGTTGCGTAAGGCAAGTTGGCCTGCATTAATACTGTCATTTGCGGGAGTAAGAGTTGGTGGTACTGTTGAAGTGTCAGCACTCACATTGGAGTTATTCAAATTAATAATGGTATTGTGTTCAGTGATGTTACTGCTTGGAGGAGTTTCAGTGGCTTTCACGTCTACTGTGGTTGATGGTTCAGATTGATCTGTCTCCACAGTTGGTGCTTGAGAGCAGGATACAGTTGCGATTATTAGGACAACATATACCCAAATATAATAGCGAATTTTCATCGCGCTGAGTGTACCATGCTTCGTTGACATTAACATGTGCGTCTGATATGATTTCAGTGTCTCTAATTTAGCGCTCTCGGTATTCGAGAGCGTTTTTTATGAATCAGTGACTATATATGTCAATGACTAGCTTGCCAGTGGTTTTACTAGTAGGTGGCTCCGGTTCGCGCATGAGAGCGGATTTGGGTAATAGGCCTAAGCACCTAGTTGAGGTGGGTAGCCGGCCTATTTTGTGGCACGTTATGCGCTTGTACTCACATTTTGGCCATACTAATTTTATTTTACCTTTAGGCCATCATGGAGAGGTTTTTCGTAAATACTTTCTCAATTTTAGCTCGTTAACCCAGGATCTTGAGTTCAGACTGGGTACAGAAGACTCTAGAATACCTTCGAGCGGAGTGGAGAAAGATTGGCATGTTAATCTTTTTGACGCAGGTGTACAAACTTCGAAATCTGATCGCATTCGTATGGCAATAAACCGTATAGACGCAAAGACATTGTGTGTTACTTATGGTGATGGTATTGGTGATATAGACGTCAATAGCGCAATCGAATTTCATAGTAGTCATGATTGTATTGCCACTGTGACCGGATATCGACCATTGTCTCAGTATGGCGTCTTGGACATTGATGATCAAGGGCGCGTGTATAGCATGCATGAGAAACCTAGATTGGATCATTGGATTAATGCAGGTTTCTTTGTTTTCGACCGTAGTGTATTAGAGTACTTAGATGGTGACGGTAAAGTAGACTTAGAAACAGATGTAATGCCAAAACTGGCTTCTGATGGAGAGTTGATGATGTACAAACATGAAGGATTTTGGGCTTCTATGGACACTCTTAAGGATGCGCAAAATCTTAACAATATGTGGAACAATAGTGCGCCTTGGAAAGTGTGGGGAGACTAGAATGACTAATACTCATTTCTGGCGTGATCGCAGAGTTCTTATAACTGGTTGTACGGGTATGCTGGGATCATGGATGTCTTTAAGACTACTTCAACTAGGTGCTGATGTTGTTGGTATTGTAAGAGACAATATTCCTCATAGTGAATTAGTCCGTGCTGGCACTATCAAACGATTAAATATCGTACGTGGCAGTATCACAGACAGTGATTTAGTATTGCGCGTATTTTCTGATTATGAGATACAGACTTGCATTCATCTTGCTGCGCAGACTGCAGTGGGGATTGCAAATAGAGCACCTGTACCTACCTTTGAAACTAATATAAGAGGGAGTTGGCTAGTTTTGGATGCTGCTCGACAATGGCCAGGACTTGAGCAGATGTTAGTTGCATCTAGTGACAAAGCATATGGGGCTCACAAAGATCTACCTTACTCTGAATCGGTGGCATTGCAGGGGGATCATCCATATGATGTCTCAAAATTATGCACTGATATGATTGCACGCACTTATGCCAATACTTATGGCTTGCCAGTGGCAATAACGAGATGTGCCAACATGTATGGTGGCGGAGATTTAAATTGGAATCGTATAGTACCTGGCACAATGCGTAGTGTCATCAATCGCGAGTCGCCAGTTATCCGATCTGATGGTAAACCAAAACGCGATTATGTGTATGTGCAAGATATTGTCAGGGCATGTATTATGCTGATAGAAAATCTTGCCGAAGATAGAGATGCACATTCTGGTATGGCCTACAATTTTGGTACTGATGATCCTGTTACAGCATTGGAAATGGTGGAAAGCATATTAGATATTTCTGGCGTCGACAATGTTAAGCCTATTATTCAAAATGCTGCGTCGAATGAGATTCAAGATCAATATCTTTCCAGCAAACTCGCTGAAGAGCGACTCGGGTGGAAGGCCGAATATTCTTTGCATGATGGTCTGTTAGAGACTTTTGAGTGGTATCGCACCTTCCTATTGCAGACGTGAACGAGTCTTGGACAAACAAGTCTGTTTTGATTACTGGCTCAGAAGGTTTTGTCGGCAGTCATCTATGCAGACACTTAGTTAAGGTGGGCGCAAAGGTTGTAGGATTGGATAGACAAAATCTCGGACAGTCGGATTTGTTTGGGTTCTCAGATGGTGATATTACTGATCCAGATGCGATTTCAAAAGTACTAGACATTTATTCTCCTGAAATTGTTTTTCATTTAGCAGCAGCAGGAGCGAGTGACCCGTTTCTTTCTGAAGAAAGAGCTGTCGAGGTAAACACTATTGGAACAGTCAACTTGCTTAAGGCTATACAAGGTAATGTCAAGGTAGTAGTTGCTCGCAGTCCAACCGAATTAGATCTGAACAGTCCCTATGCAGTGAGTAAGGCAGCAGGGTGGGGATTTTGTTCCATGTATGGACACACCAAAGGTTGGCCAGTGGCAGGGGCAATGATATATCAATGTTATGGTCCAGGACAATCCTCTAAAAACGTACTTCCAGCAGCTTTAAATGCTTTGACCAGCGGTGTCAAATTGCCTCTATCTCCTGGTGAGCAAGTTCGTGATTGGGTGTTTGTAGACGATGTAGTATCTGGATTAATTTCTGTGGCTCAATCTGAACTTGAACCTGCAATGACTGTTGATATCGGTACTGGCATAGGGACTCAATTGCGGGAGGTAGTGGAGACACTTTATCAGCTGACAGGATGTAATGTGCCTCCCAGTTTTGGAGAACTTCCCTATAGGAATGGAGAAAATATGAGCGTAATGGGAAATGCAGAACGTACCGATACATTAATTGGTTGGAGAGCAACAACTGTACTGGAAGAAGGTCTTAGTATTTTAATTGATTCTGAGACAGGTAATTCATGACGAGTAAAGACCGATTAAAATCAGAAATAATGCAGAAGGTTGCAGAATACTATGCGATTGAGCATTCGGACCAAGAGTTTGTTCCAGGTAAAAGCCGAGTCCAATATGCAGGACGAGTATTTGATGAGCGGGATATGAATATGATGGTTGCTTCAGTGCTTGACTTTTGGCTTACAGCAGGTCCGTACGCGAAACAGTTTGAGCTAAAACTAGGTAAATTTCTTGGGGTAAGTGAAATTATTCCAGTAAACTCAGGTTCATCAGCTAATCTGGTAGCTGTTACAGCCTTATGCAGTCGTAAGCGTGGAGAACAACGCCTCGTACCTGGTGATGAAGTAATAGTGCCAGCAACATCATTTCCTACTACTGTGGCGCCTCTTGTACAAAACAGACTTACTCCTGTTTTTGTGGATTGTGGAATAGCTGACTACAACTTGGATATCAATCAAGTGCAGGCTGCAATTTCTTCACGTACCCGCGCTATTATGTTTGCGCATACGCTTGGCAATCCAGCTGACATGGATGCTATTATGCAAATTGTTAATGAACACAATCTGATATTGATTGAAGATGTGTGTGATGCTTTAGGTTCTACGTATGATGGTCGTATGTTGGGTACCTTCGGTGATATTGCTACGCTTAGTTTTTACCCCGCACATCATATTACTTTGGGGGAGGGAGGTGCTGTTTTTACCAGGAGTCATAGTCTAGCTAGAATAGCTCGAAGTGTTCGTGACTGGGGACGGGATTGTTGGTGCGAATATGAGAATCCGACTGATGGTAAGTGTGGTCGAAGGTTCGAACGAGAGATACCTGGCATAGCAGGGCACTATGATCATAGATATTATTTTACAGAGATTGGATATAATCTAAAATTAACTGATCCTCAGGCCGCCCTTGGTTTAGCTCAGTTGGAAAAATTACCTGATTTTATAGATATCCGGAAAAGAAACTTTAGGCGCCTATATTCTGGTTTGGAGCAATGGCAAGATTATCTCACTTTACCTAGATGGCACAAAAAATCAGATCCTTCTTGGTTTGCATTTCCGATTACAGTGCGACACGATGCTCCATTTGGTCGCAAGGAGATCATTCGTTACTTAGAAGATAATAATATCGAAACTAGAATGTTGTTTGCTGGAAATGTGTTACGTCAACCAGGTTTCTCAGAAATTGACTGTAGGATCATAGGTGAATTACCGGTTTCTGACCAGGTGATGCAATCTACATTCTTTATTGGAGTTTATCCGGGTTTGAATGACAAGCAGATTGATTACATGCTGGATATATTTACCAGTTTCATGCAGGCGTCTTTACGTTGAAACTCTCAATCATAGTTCCAGTGTATAACGAATGTGCGACTATAGTGGAGATTTTGAAGCGAGTGCAGCAGGCTGATATTGGTCCGGACTGGCAGAAACAGATTATAGTTGTTGACAATTGTTCTACAGATGGTACTAAAGATTTGTTGCTCAATTATTGCGCAGATAATGTTCAAATCATTATGCAACCTGAGAATCGAGGTAAAGGTCATTCAGTTCGTACAGCTATTCCTTTGTGTAATGGCGATTACACCATCACACAGGATGCAGACCTCGAATATGATCCCAGACAGTATGCGAAATTGTTGCAACATGCACTTAGCAACAAACTAGACGTCGTTTATGGATCACGCGTACTAGGAGGAAAATATTATCACAATTATAGATTGAATTATTGGGTTGTTCGTGGGTTGACTCATCTTACTAATTGGTTTTTTGGTGCAAGGTTTACGGATGTAGCTACCAATTATAAACTGATGCGGACAGAACTACTGAAGTCTCTCGAACTTCAGTGTTCCGGTTTTGATTTGGATTTTGAAATTAGTAATAAGATCGCTCTAATGACTGACAAGATTGATGAAGTTTCAATTGACTATGAACCTCGTACTTATGCAGAAGGCAAAAAAATAGGACTAATTGATGGGCTCCTTGCCTTATGGGTTATTGTGCGAGATCGTGTGAATTCCATTTTTTAGCGTTGTAGTATGATTATATCTATTATTGTATGTGCTTTCAATGAACGCGACACTATTTTGGATGTTCTCCAAGGTATTCAGGATATAGACTTTGGATCTGATTGGTCCAAGGAAATCATTGTGGTTGACAACTGCTCCACTGATGGCACTCGTGAGATACTGAAAGATGGTCTGTGGCCGAATACAAAGATTATATTTAATAGTAGCAATCTAGGTAAAAGTGCCTCTATTCGTGTAGCAATTGATGCGTTGAGTGGTGATTATGCAGTAATCCAGGATGCGGATTTAGAATACGATCCGAGTTATTTGCCCAACCTCTTAGTTAAAACGCAGACTGATAATGCTGTGGCTGTTTTGGGATCAAGAATCCTTGGTGGTAAACCAAATTACATTTACTATCACGCTTTTTTAGGTGTGCGTTTGCTAACTGCTGTAACTAATATATTGTACGGAAGTAAGTTGACTGATGTTGCCACAGCTATAAAATTGGTACGTAGTGATGTGCTTAAATCACTCAATTTGGTTGGCGAGGGTTTCGAACTTGATTTTGAACTTGTGGACAAACTATTACTAGCTGGACATAATATTCATGAAGTCGCATTAAGTTATAGTCCACGCACATATGCTCAAGGCAAGAAAATACGTGCAATTGATGGTTTGCGGGCTTTACGAGTTATAGTGCGAGATAGACTGGGTTTGTCGTCTGTGTATAAAGTCGTCTAAATTATTATGAATATAGTATTTTCCGGATCAATAGCTTTTGATCATCTTATGACTTTCCCAGGTTATTTTAGTGATTACATAATGTCGGATAATTTGGAATCGTTGAGTTTAAGCTTTCTGACTGACAGTAAGACAGTACATAGAGGTGGTAATGCACCTAATATTGCCTATAATCATGTGCTGTTAGGTGGTAAAGCATCTGTCCTAGGTACAGTTGGGAAGGATTTTACTGAGTATAGAACATGGCTAGATAGTGTTGGTGTAGATACAACGGGTATTGTCGAAATTAAAAATGAGTTTACTGCATCTTTTTACGCAACTACAGATCGTAATAACTCGCAAATTGCCTCTTTTTACTCCGGTGCAATGAGTCATGCATCTAAACTTAAAATCTCCAATTTGGGTTTCGATCCTGATCTAGTGGTGATATCTCCGGATGATCCTCTTGCAATGAAGTATCGCGTACGGGAGTGTCAGTCTGCGAAAATTCCCTACTTGTATGATCCCAGTCAGCAGATTGTTCGGTTGGAAGGCGATGATTTGTATGAAGGTGTAATTGGCGCTCATATGGTTGTACTTAATAATTATGAATTTACACTGTTAAAAGACAAAATTAACATAGATGAGACTGCAATTGTAGATAAAGAAACTGTACTTGTGATTA
>CAWWAV010000030.1:0-8335 GCA_963934935.1 uncultured Anaerolineales bacterium | reverse complement strand
GGCTATTATCACATTGCTGCTTGACTGAGGATCCATATTTGTATGTGGATTTCTACCTTCCACTTGGTTTTCAACAAAATATTCCGGCTTGGTTGTCTTACCTATGTCATGAAAAAGTGCGCTTACTCTGACCAACATAGTATTTGCACCAATATTTCTAGCAGCCTGTTCTGCAAGATTAGCCACATGCAAACTATGCTGGTAAGTTCCAGGTGCAGTGCGAAGTAGTTGGACTAATAAGGGATGATTAGGGCGTGACAACTCAACTAGCTGTAAGGATGTCGTAATATCAAACACATACCCTAACAGAAATAAGCCAGTTAATGTGAGAGCACCTGAGATTGCACCATTCGCTATACTTGCTCCAAGTAGTGTGCTTAAACCCAGTATGTCAATGGTCGGATCATTGAAGCGAAATGCTATGATTACGGCTGAATTGGCTGCAGCAGTTGCTAAACCAGCTAGGAGGAAACTGTTGACTCGTTCCGCTTTACCTAAAGACAATATTGCTACCATTGGTCCAACTAGATGATATATCACTATTTCTATCCGGCCATCAGAAACGATGGCAATAAATACTACAAAAAGTGTCGAAACAATTAATCCTAATTGTGTTCCCAGACCGACAGCTATAAGCATACCGAGTGTCGCTGCTGGAAAAAGGAAAGGCAGTACAAGTCTTTGTGGAATTACAAATTGGGCAGCAAACAGAAAAACAAGTGATAACAATACGACGAACAGCATGTGTTTAGTGCGATAGAAAAAACCAGGCTGGGCTCTTAAAAGATAAAGGGTCATTGTGGAGACTACCAATACTATTGCAGTAAATGATGGGAAATATCTTTCAAACTGACTGCGCTGTGGTTCTAGCATGTTTAGAGCAGTCATGGCTTCTAGGTCTTCAGCAGAAATAACATTACCACGCGCTATAATTGTCTGGCCCTGAGCAAAAGCTTGTTCGACCGGTTCAACTGCATCTACGCTAGCATCACGTGCTTTATTGGTGGCAACTTCATTGAATAGAGAATTGGGCACTATAAATTGTTGAACCAAAACTGCTGCTAATTCTGCTTCTTCTATGCTTAGTTCCACGCTAATAAGTACTGGTATCCGTTGTCTGATTTGTTCCATCTGGTCTTCTTGAATGGGCTCACTCATGATATTTTCAATTACTCTAATAATTTCCTCTTGGACAACAAGCCAGCGCGCATCTTCAATTTGTATCAATTTAATCTGAAGATCGTCAGCCATACTCACACTACCTAGTTTGGTAAATTCTTGCTGCTTCTGATGTGTAGTCGCTAGTTTGTTGGACCGAGTTAAATCAATGAATGCTATCGCTGCTTTTGCGGACGAAATTTGTTGACGAGATACTCGGGTATCGGGAGGGTCATAAATTCTTGACACAGCATTTTCAGCTGCGGCTTGTGCACTCTCTGTTTGTAAAGTGCTAATGTATGTCTGTGAGCGTGGCGCAACTATATCAAAGGGCGCTGGATCACCAATTTGTAAATCTAATTCAGTGTTGTCACCAAGTGGAACAATTATAAGAGCGAGTGCAATAAGAGAAAAGACTACTCCTACTATCCATGGTGTAGATATATACCATGATGAATGATTGGTAGTCATGGTATGTTAATCTCTATGGTTACATATAGGTCTACATTGTTCATAGTGCATTCTGTTCTTTAAATTCTGTGACTTGAGTAATTGATTGCCACATTTGCCACTTCTCATTTTGGTTACTATTGTTCGATTATAGCATGCGCAATTAACCTAGTCCGTGCCTCATGGGAGCGCCTCCTAGCACATGAATATGTAGATGTTTTACTTCCTGGCGACCATGAGACCCACAATTTGATATTATTCTGTACCCAGTTTCACTTATTCCTTCTAATTTTGATACCTCTTTGACTGCTAGCAGAAGCTCTGCAGCAACATCCCTGTCATTGTTGCTAATCTCTTCAGTTGAAGTGATGTGTTTGTTTGGTACTATTAGAACGTGTTTAGGCGCTGCTGGATGAATGTCTCGAAAAGCACATATATGTTCATTACGCAACAATATGTCTCCAGGCATTTCACCACTCACTATTTGACAAAATATGCATTTCATAACAATTTAGCTCCGTTGACTTAGATTGATTATAATTTTAACATGGGAGAGTAACATATAATAAGGATTAGTTTATTGTTTATGGTAGAATTTGCGAGATTTTCCTATAAATACAATTAGCTTTGAGGAGGGCGCATTGCACAATTTAGTTTGTATAAAACATACTCCTGATAGTGCAGCAACCATGTTCGTGGAAAATGGTGTGGTCAGTTGGGGAGATGCTCCTATGGTTGTAAATCCCTGGGATGAGTATGCAATTGAAGAAGCTCTAAGGGTTAAGGATAAATTTGGTGGCAGCGTTACTGTGTTAACGATGGGACCGGAAAGTTCAAAGGAAGCATTGAAAACTGCAATTGCTATGGGATGTGACCATGGTATTCTGATATCAGAAGAGTCTATGGAAAGTTATGATGCTCGAATTACAGCTCTTGTAATATCCAGAGCTATTGAAAAACTAGACAATGTTCAGATAGTTTTTTTTGGTAAACAGGCTATTGATAGTGACACTGGACTTGTGCCTATGTCTGTGGCTCATAGTTTGGGTTGGATTGGGTTTAGCTATGTGGCTGAATTATCAGAAATTGATGTTGAAAACGCACACATAAGTTTGGTTAGATTGTTGGAGGAAGGAAGGCAATCTTGTTCCGGAAAACTACCTGCTGTAATTAGTGTAGTAAAGGAAATCAATGAGCCTCGTTATCCGTCATTTATAGGTATACGTAAAGCGAGCAAAGCTGAAGTGGAAGTGTTCACATTAGATGATCTTAAGTTGAATGACCAAATCACCAGCGATAATAATGGTTCTCTGAATTGGTCTGAAATTCAAGAAATACCTAGGAAAAATACAGATGCTGAAGTGTTGGACGGACCGAATATGAATTCTATAGCAGCACAATTAGTAGAAAAATTAGTCGAAGACAAGGTGATCTGATGGGGTCAGGTGTCTGGGTATACATAGATCATTTCAAAGGCAATGGCCTTGCGGCGTCTTGGGAGGCTATGAGTGTAGCCAAGTCTCTTGCATCTCAGTTAGATACTAGTGTGACTGTACTTGTGTTCGGCCATCAAATAGATGAATTGGTGAGTGAGGCTGCGATGTACGTTTCCGACACTATTATTGTGTGTGATGATCATACTATGGAAGATTTTCGAGTAGAGGCATATGGAGCTCTTACCGCGAAACTGTATCAGAATTATGAACCGCACATCATTCTTTTACCTGCAACTACTCGGGGTCGCGATTTATCTGCATTTCTCAGTATAGATCTAGGAGTGGCAGTAGTTACAGATTGCACTGATGTGAATATTGATGAGGGATGTACACAAGTTATGCGTCCTGTATATGCAGGAAAATTAAATGCAAGAATTTCGATCGACAATTTGCATCCTCAGATAATTAGTTTGCGACCTCGTGCATTTCCGAAGGTGGAGGAGTGTGATGGGACGGCTGAGATTGTAGAGGTGGCACCTGTTCTGTCCGAATCGGAGATTATGGTAAAGGTGCTTGACTATGCTGCCTCAGATTACGATGTTAGTCTTGCTGACGCAAATATTGTCGTGTCTGGGGGACGTGGTGTGGGAGGTCCTGATGGTTTCGACCCAGTACGTGAATTAGCAAGTGTTCTTGGTGCATCGGTAGGTGCAAGTCGTGCTGCGGTTGATTCGGGATGGATACCTTATGATCATCAGGTAGGGCAAACCGGGAAAACAGTAAGTCCGGATTTGTATATTGCATGTGGAATATCTGGTGCTATACAGCATCAAGCTGGGATGCGCACATCAAAGATTATTGTTGCAATCAATAAAGATGTTGAAGCACCAATAATGAAATTGGCACATTATGCTGTTGTAGCCGACCTATTTGACTTTCTACCTATTTTTACTGCAGAACTCAAATCACGATTCGAAAAATAGTTGTCCAGATACACAACCTTTTGTGCATTTATGCACCGGTTGGGATCGGTAATGGATCATTCCCAGACTTGGCAGAATCATCGTCGCTAGGTACATCCTCTTCTGCATCAGCTGTTAGGTCTGATGAAGGAGGAGCAGATGGAGGGGGCTTGGTTGGAGGGATTGGTTCACCCTTCCATAAAGCCTCAAATTGTTCTAGCTCTAGTGTTTCATGTTCTAACAAGTAGTTTGCCACTTCGTCTAGCTTATCACTATGCTTCTTGAGTAATTTGCCAGCTAATTTGTGTGCATCAGCAACCAGTGTGCGAACTTCGTAGTCTATTTCTTCAGCTACAGCCTCAGAAAAATCTCGTTGTTCACCAATTTCTCTACCAAGAAATACTAACTCTTCTTTTTTGCCGAAAGCCATAGGGCCTAATTTGTCGCTCATGCCCCAGCGGGTCACCATCTGACGGGCAACGCTGGTCACTTGTTCAAGATCGTTAGATGCACCGGTAGTTACTTCTCCTTTGTCGAATACTAATTCTTCAGCAGCTCTACCACCTAACATTGCCGCCAAACGAGCTTTAAGTTTTGCCTTTGTTGCTAAGCGTTGGTCCTCATCGCTAGTCAGGTACCACGTTAGTCCAGCTGCAATTCCGCGGGGGATAATTGTGATTTTACGTACAGGCTCTCCCTCAGGTTGTGCTCTTGATACAACTGCATGGCCAGCCTCATGATAAGCTGTAACTTTACGCTCACGTTCGGTGATTATACGACTTTTCCGTTCTGGTCCTAACACGACTCTTTCTACTGCTGCTTCCATATCTCGCATGCTAATTGATTTTTGATTAGTTCTAGCTGCTAATATAGCCGCTTCATTTACAGTGTTTTCAATATCTGCGCCTACAAATCCAGGAGTAGACTTGGCTAAAACATCCAGTTTTACGTCAGGAGCTAGTGGTTTTCCCCGTACGTGCACTTTGAAGATAGCTTCTCGACCTAACATATCTGGGCGGTCGAGCACAACTCGCCTATCAAATCTTCCGGGTCGTAATAGGGCAGGATCTAGTATGTCAGGTCTATTGGTTGCAGCAACAATTATTACATTTGTGTCAGTGTCGAAGCCATCCATTTCAACTAGTATCTGGTTAAGAGTTTGCTCACGTTCGTCGTGACTGCCACCCAATCCAGCACCACGTTGCCGACCTACCGCATCTATTTCATCTACAAAAACTATACAGGGACTATGTTTTTTGGCCTGTTCGAATAGGTCTCTTACTCGGCTTGCACCAACACCAACGAACATTTCAACAAACTCTGAACCAGATATGGAGAAAAATGGTACACCAGCCTCTCCAGATACTGCTTTCGCTAGTAATGTTTTGCCAGTACCGGGTGATCCGACTAGTAACACCCCTTTTGGTATCCGTGCTCCAAGCCCTATGAACTTTTCTGGTTCCTGCAAGAATTCAACCACCTCTTGTAATTCCTCTTTGGCCTCGTCTGCTCCAGCTACATCGTCAAATGTCACAGTGGGTTGGTCTCCAGGGACCATGCGAGCTTTACTTTTACCAAAGGATAGAGCTTGATTGTTTGTGCCTTGAGCTTGGCGAAGAATAAAATAAATAAATCCAATGACAAATACTGCCGGCAAAGTGTAACTAAGAAGCACCATTATATTGCCCCAATCTCCGGGACGTTGCACTTCCCATTTGACAGTAGATCTAGCCTGTTCACTTACTCCAAGTGTAGCAAATTGTTCAGGGGCCGTTGAGGCGCTTTCTTTGCGTGTAATAGCTAGTTCATATTCTGCACCTGGACGAAAATGAATAGTTAAATCATCTTCAGCCACCACTATTTTTTCCACATTGCCACGTTGAATTTGTGTGGCGACTTCACTGATTGTCAGCTCTGTTTTTGGTGCTGATTGTGTGCGAACAGAATAAAGTATAGCTCCTAATGCTATTACTATTAGTACGTACACTAATGAGTTTTTCATACGGGGATTTTCCACTTTTTGTCTCCGTGTTTTGCCTTAGTTTTGCCTTACAAGTTGAGTAATTATACCAAGTTTGACGGATTTTCTTGTAAGATATTTGTTAATTTACTGAAATTAAGAGAGGTGCCAGTTTCCAGTATACTCTTGTCCAAAGTGCGAGCAATCCAAGTACCAATAATACTGCAGTAGCTCCTAAGAGATAGGATATCCAGTCGGTCTCAGCAAAAAAATCGTTACGCATGGCTTCTTCGGTTGAGATTTCATTTTCATACATGTTTGCAAGAATGTGCTTGTCGAGTTCTTTATTACTTAGTGCCAAATATGGTTTCGTTGCCTGCGCTCCTTTGTTGCGATATGTTTCCAAAACATGCCCAAGGTGTTGGGCTGTTCTATAGCGTGCAGAAGGCTCTTTAGTTAGTACTTTTGTTATGATATCTGACAGTGTATCTGGCACTCCCTGATTCAGTGTGCGGATGTCTGGTGGAGCTACATGCATATGCATATGGCCTAAGATTTGTGGCTGCTCCGACTCAAATGGCAATCTGCCACTGAGCATTTCGAACAATACTACTCCTAATGAATATACGTCAGACGCTGGAGTAGCCTGTGCGCCTTGTGCTTGTTCTGGCGAGAAGTAATGAGGGGTTCCAAAAGCTTTTGGTATTGGATCAAAAGGTTCAGTTGGTTTCATTAGTCTTGATATACCAAAATCTGCTACTTTTATCTGGCCGTCATCGGTAACTAGTATGTTATGTGGTTTAATATCACAATGTACTAGACCTTGCTTGTGTGCATGACCTATACCTGCACACATACAAATCACATATTCAAGTGCTAAATCAGTGCTAAAAGGAGCATCCAGTATGATGTGATGCTTAAGGTCATGTCCCGACACATGTTCTAATACCATATAATGACTTTCTACGTCACTACCTACGTCATAAACTGCCACTACATTCGCATGACTGAGATGAGCTACTGCTCTAGCTTCGCGCAGGAATTGATCCACTAGACCTTGATCTGCAGCGAATTCTTCCCTAAGGATTTTTACTGCAACCACTCTTTGCAGTACTAGGTCTTCTGCTCTATAAACATTTGCCATGCCTCCCATGGCTCGTCGTTCGGTGAGCATGTAACGTTTGTTAAGGACTTTGTTTTTATTGGTATCTGTCGGTTGACTTAACGATTTGTTGTGAGGATTCATTGGATAAAGTATTGTAACGTATCAATATTGTACTGTATTAGAGTGTATTTGCGTATAATTTAGTGATGTCAACATAATCGTTTATTGTTGTAAGCATATGTGCTTGTGATATAATCTTGCAGTTAGTATTTGAGGATAGTCTACATGAATGTGACGATGAATTTAGCTCAGATTGTAATTTCAATTGCGTTAATTGTCGCTATTGTTTTGCAAAGTAAAGGTGCTGGTCTAGGTGGTCTTACGGGAGCGACAGAGGGTAGTGTGTTCCGTGCACGTAGAGGCGTTGAGAAACTACTGTTTAATATCACCATTGGTCTTGCAGTAGCATTTTTTGTCACTGCGATACTTAATGTTATGGTGAATGGCTAACGCTCATAATAGCTGATAATTCTGTCTAGTAAGTTTTCTATGTCTACTAGAAGTTGTGTTATAAGCTAGTCCATCGATTAGTTTTAAAAGTGCTCCCAAAATCTTATCGGGGCGCTTTTTTCTTACAAGCATAGTTGTTATGAATAATATACGTACACAGATTGTAATAGCAATAACAGGATTAGCACTAATTGGGTTTTTATTATATACGCAATCTTTAGGACTTCTGGTTTCTGTGTCTCCAGCTCCTGGTGGCACGTATGTGGAAGGTGTGATAGGTGAGCCACGCGACTTAAATCCTTTACTGTTCTCTCACCATGGACCGGATCGCGACATTACAAAGTTGGTTTATGCAGGTATGTTGAAGTTTGACGGGTCCGGACATCCAACACCTGATTTAGCTGAAAGTTGGGCAGTTACTGCAGATGGCCTTTCTTATACTTTTGTGATTCGTTCAGAACTGCGTTGGCATGATGGTGTGCCTCTTTCACTGGATGACGTAATATTTACTATTGGTCTGATGCAATCTCCAGATTATCCGGGACCAGTTGATACTGGTCAATTATGGAGGCAGATTGCTGTGGCCAAGCTGAATAATAGTACTCTTAAACTCACATTACCTGAGGCTTATGCACCTTTTCTAGATCATGTAACATTTCCGGTTTTACCTGCTCATATGTTTTCAGGTGTGCGCTCCGCTGATCTCAAGCTTCATCCGGCTAATCTGAGTCCAGTAGGATCAGGACCTTTTCAG
>CAWWAV010000029.1:0-8530 GCA_963934935.1 uncultured Anaerolineales bacterium | reverse complement strand
AGACAATTTGTGGTCAGCGCAACAGGAATCAGATGAGATGATGGATGTAGATGAACTCAAGCAAATTGTTGCAGAAGAACGCAGCAATATCATCGAAGCTTTGTTGACAATGGCTCGCCGTGCTGCAGACCTTGCGCTGGAACGAATGCTTATAGCATATAGTGCTGAGATAGACAATTTGGAAGATCAGATACCACGATTTATCAATGAAAAATGCGAACTGGCAGAAATGGCATTTGAAGGTGCAGAAATGGAGGCACGTGAACGTGGACAATCAGTTGATTTGTCGCAGGTCGCTAAAGCCATGTTTGAAATGTCAGGTATGTCAGCCAACTTTAGTCGTTCAGAGTTAGATGTATTGTCATTCGACAATATCAAAGATGAGGTTTGTAATCGTATTCAAGATAGGATTGGCACAGACTTGTTGACAAAGTTTCATCGTAGATTAGAAAAACGTACTGGACTAGAGATGGAGATAGAAGTTCCAGTCTGGAATGAACTAAATTGGGAAGACTGGAATGATGAAGTTCTTGAGATTGTGTCGGAAGCTCAAAACACTCGTATAGACAACCATATTAGTGAAATTACATTGGTGCTAGACAGACAATTATCCAAACCAGAAGAACTTTTGCGTAGTGACATGGGGCGTTTGATACTGGATATGGCTTATAGCAAAGACGTCGTGTTTCATGAAAAGAGTCGACAACGTTTAGTGCGCATGGAGCAGCGATTTCCTTATGTGTATCATGCAGCAGAATTGCTTGCAGGAGAAGTGCAGCAAAGTTTGGTCAAACGCGTGTTGCAACATCTTCAGACAGCCACAGAACAACTCAAGTTTGGTTGGGGTGAGTTGGAGATACAAAGATTGCAATCTGAGAAATTGTCAGATCTTAATGAACATACTACTTTGTTGCTCCAACAAGAGCTCGGAGAAGAAGATTTTAATTCTGTGAAATCCAGTGATTTAAGCTCCCTTTCTGGAAGCTTTAAAAATCTAGCATGTTCAGCTCTTGGGCGTGGTGTAATGGTCGGATTATATCGCCAGATATTGCTTTCGATTAGTAGCCAACTATGGGTTGATTACCTTACATCTATGGAAGCACTTAGGACATCAGTTGGGTTAGAAGCTTATGCGCAACGTGACCCTTTGACTGCTTACAAGAGCCGGGCGTTTGATTTGTTCAGACAGCTTCTTATTGATATGAGGTCCTCGTTGGTCTCCCGTATGTTCACATCGACTCCCATAGAGCTCACTGGCGTTAATACACAAACTATTGCAGAAGAGTCCGAAGTAGATACTAAAGTGTTACGGCGCAATGATCAATGTTGGTGTGGTAGCGGCAAGAAATTCAAAAATTGTCACATGAACAAAACAAATAGGAGTGGTAACAAACCTCAACAACGTGCAAAGGCAGCACGTGCTGAGACCAAGTAGCAACACTAAGGCTAGACCTAGATGGCTTTAGGACTAGGTTGGCATTTTGGGCAATAGTAAGTCCCTCTTTGTGATACAGTTGTGCGAATAATTGTAGAATCACATGTTTGACATGGCTTGCCATGTTGGCCATACACACTAAAGTGGTACTGGTGGCTTCCACCTTTATATACCCAATCAATACTAGAACCATTATGACGTATTCCATCACGAAGGACTTTGCGTAGGTTTCTCCATAGATTTTGCGCGTCCGTTGTCGATATCATATTACTCAGTGTAGTAGGGTGTAATCCTGATAGATGAAGAGCTTCATCAGTATAAATATTTCCCATACCGGCGAGGAAGTGTTGGTCTAATAGAAGGGGCTTTAACATTCGCCTGTGTTGACTCAACATTTGGAAAAAAACTGAGTGTGTAAATTGTTTGGACAGTGGTTCGGGACCAAGCTTTGAGGTAATTGTCTCGGCTGATGGAACTAGATATACTCGTCCAAATTTGCGTACATCCGTAAAGCGCAATTCTTGGTAGTTGTCAAAAGTGATTGTTGTGTGAGCATATTTGTCTATTGGTTTTTCTGGCGTGGCTATATATAGGTCGCCGCTCATTCGAAGATGTATTATCAATACATCTGTACTAAGTTGGAAAATGAGAAATTTGCCTCGCCTACCCAACTTAGTGATTTGCTGCCCACAAATTTTTTGTCTGAATTCAACTGGATTTGGAGTGTATATATGACGCGGCCATCCGATGTGTACTTCTTTTATTGTACGGCCTGTACAGGGTGCCTGTAATTGCCGTACTCGAGTTTCTACCTCTGGAAGTTCGGGCATTATAAGATTTGAATCTCATTTTATGAAAATACAGTTTACTAAATAGAGCTCCTCGGACAGGACTTGAACCTGTAACCAATCGGTTAACAGCCGATCGCTCTGCCAATTGAGCTACCGAGGAATGCTTGGCGATTATAGCTGGCGTATTAGTGCAATGTCAAGGCTTAATTAGGTAGTTCTGATGTGATGAAATGGTTTTCCAAGTTAGTCCACTTGTGTTTGCAACTATGCGTGGTCATAATGAGTCGTCTTCAATCCAGATTGAAGCATCTTCAGGTAGTGTCAAGTTGATCTTTGTGCCTATCTTGGGTATTATCGATGGAGTTGGAACTTCAAATCTAAGCTGTAATCCGTTTGAGACTATTATCTTCAAATCTACTAGTGCACCCCTAAATGATACATTAGTTAATATCCCTGATAATGTGCCATGTTCTGATAATTGTGCTCCTCGTGGTCGTATAAGTATCCGTGGATGTTTCATGTGTTTAGGTGGTGGTTGAGATATCGGTATCAAACTGTTTTCTGAAATCTTTACTCTGTTGTTGGTATCAACAGATACTACAGATGTTTCCAAAATATTAGTTAGTCCAAGGAAACGTGCTACGAATGTAGATGCTGGATGTGCATAAATATCCCTAGGACGACCTATTTGTATTAGTTTTCCAGTATTCATTATGACTACACGATCGGCTATTGCAAAAGCTTCGTCTTGGTCATGAGTGACATATATAACAGTTTGTTCAAGATCGGTAAGTATTTGACGTAATTCATGTAACAATTGCTCGCGCAAATTGCGGTCAAGTGAACCTAGTGGTTCATCTAGCATTAGCAATCTTGGGTTCGGTGCAATTGTACGGGCAAGTGCTACTCGTTGCTGTTCTCCACCAGAAAGACTTAGTACATCTCTATCTGCTAAATCTCTCATTCCAACTATGTTGAGAATTGCAGACACTTGTTTATCAATTGCTTCTGGCTTCATTTGTAGTTGCTTCAATCCGAATGCTACATTTCCAAACACGTTGCGGTGAGGGAAAAGGGCATTATCTTGGAACATCAGCCCGAAATTGCGTAGATGTGGTGGTACGTTTGTCAGTGAGACGCCATTCCATCGTATCATACCCGTGTCAGGTCCTATAAGTCCAGCAGTTATACTCAGTAGTGTAGATTTTCCACAGCCACTTGGTCCTAGGATTGCAATAATTTCTCCTTTTGCTACCGAGAATGATATTCTACTCAAAGCTTCTATACTGCCGAATGATTTTGAGATATCTATTATTTCCAACATGATCTACACCTTATGATTAGAATTCTGATATTGCGTTTGGCCGAATTGCTTCTATACAAAATATGCTTGTTCCGCAAAAGATCATTAGCAGTGTGCTTAAGGCCATAGCTTGGCCATAATTTAGAGCTCCTGGTAGCGAAAGATAGCGATATATTGCCATCGGTACTGTGGTAAATTCAGGGCGTGACAAAAGTATAGTTGCTCCAAATTCGCCTATTGAAATTGTAAATGCAAAAGCACCAGCGACTAGTATTGCTCGACCAATGATTGGTAAATCTATTTCGCGCCAAACCTGTATTGGATTGGCCCCCAGCATAGCAGCGGCTTTTCGTAGTTGCGGATTGATGATTGTCCATGAGGGAAGTAGGCTGCGTACTACAAAAGGAAAAGCTACTAGCGTGTGAGCTAAGGGTATTAGCAATGAAGATGTACGCATATTAAATGGGGCCCGACTGAATACTAGCAAAAATCCGAGTCCTAAAGTTACTGCCGATGTTCCTAATGGAAGCATTAATATGGGTTCTAACATTTGCGCTAGTCTGGTTTTGCGAGCTAGTATCCATGTAGTAGGTAGCCCTATTGCTAAAGCACTTATCATGGTAATTGTTGCGTTTCTTAAGGAGAATATGATTGTTTCAATTGGAGTTACGAAGAAGATTGAATGTCTTCTATTTATAAAAAGTTCGCGATAATAGTTTAGTGTGAAACCTGTACTTGCATTTTCGCGTTCTCCGCGATCAGGTTCAAACTTGAATACAGAACTGAAAGCTAAAGTTATCAAAGGCACTACCAATACGATAATTAGTATTGCAATCAAGATACCAACAGATATACGTGTTTTCCAATTAAGCTGTTGTCTACTAATTGATGGCAAGCGATTTGTTTTCAAAGGCCGGTGTGTTTTCCGAGTAAAACGCGCGTATAACACAGTTAATCCCAACGTGCACATAAGTTGTATCACAGATAGTAAGGCTGCCATTTCTAAATCAAAGAAATTAATTGTTTGTCGATAAATTGCTACTTCGAGTGTTGAGAATATCGGCCCTCCGAGTATAAGTATTACACCAAAAGATGTGAAATCAAATATGAATACCAAGAGAGCAGCTGAAACAATAGCTGGTGTGAGAAGTGGCAAAGTTATACCTAAAAAAGCTTTCAAACGAGTGGCACCAAGACATCGAGCAGCTTGGATCAATTTTGGATCCATGAGAGTCCAGTAGTCACCAACTAGCCGTAATATTATCGTTGTGTTATAGAAGACGTGTGCTATGAGTATTGCCCACAAAGTGTGATTAAGAATTATTGGGGCAGTTTCCAAGTTTAGCCAGTTCATTAGAGCTCTATTTATCCATCCGTTTGGACCTAGTGTTGATGTGAAGCTCGCAGCTACTACAACCGTGGGTAATACAAAAGGGATTGCTGTGATAGCCCTAAGAATATTTTTTCCCCAGAAATTGTAGTGTGCTAATAGGTAGGCGCCTGGAAGTCCGATGGCTAGAGTGAGTATTGTGGAAAGTGTTGCTTGCCATATGGTAAACCACAGAGTCTTAGCCACATAGGGTTGTCTGACGAGGTCCAGGAGTTGTGAGAAATTGTTGATGCCTACTAGACTTTTGCCGAGAATTGTTGCCAGCGGATAGAAATAAAATAGAGTTAGGAACGCCAGCGGTATTATCCACAACAGAGCGTATTCAGGGCGAAGGATCTTACTGGTTTTATTGCTCACCTTGATCAATTCAACATGAGGGCACTCCAGGATTTGATCCAACTTTCTCTGTGAGTGTCGATATCTTCTGGAGATACTATAGATGGATTGCTTGCTAGTTGTGCATGTTCAATGAATTCTAATGGTAATTCAGCTTCAGTGTTTACAGGAAACATAAACATTTGCATTGGTATATCTTCTTGGAAAGTTTCGCTTAGCATAAAATCAATCCAAGCTTCTGATAGCATACGGTTCGTAGTGCCATTCAATATTCCGACAAATTCTATTTGTCGAAAGCAAGTCTCATTTGCTACTATACTGCCAGTTGGTGCTGATTCAATTGGCGCAGTTGCGAATATCACTTCAGCAGGAGGGCTCGAGGCATAAGATACCACTAGAGGATAATTGCCTTTCCCGCTGCTGCCACTAAATTCAGTGTAGTAAGCAGTTTCCCAGTTTTCCACTATTTTTACGCCATTGTTTTTTAGATCTAACCAATAATCCAGGTATTTCTCTGGTCCAAAATGGCCTATAGTTGCTAAAAGAAATGCTAAACCAGGTGAAGAAGCAGCTGGATTTTGTACCACTAGTAGATTTGCATAATCAGGATTTGTTAGGCTTTGTAGGGAATTGGGTATTTCTATGTCATTATCATTGAAGTATGACTTATCATAGTTGATGCACACGTCTCCATAATTAATCGGAGTTACATGTTGTTGTGTATCTAACAAGAATTCGTTTGCTACACTAGATGCAAGTGGTGATTCATATTTTTCCAGAATATCGGTATCGAGTGCTCTAGTTAGTAGAGTGTTGTCAATACCATAGAGGACATCCGCGAGAGGATCGGTCTTATTAAGTATTGCCAAATTTACAGTTGTACTTGCATCACCTGAATTCAATATATTCACTTTCACATTGTGCTGTTCCTGAAAAATAGATAGCACTTCCTCAGATACTGCAAAAGAATCATGCGTCATTATTGTTAAAGTTGGCCTATCTTGTGGTTCGGATTTTGTATTGTTACATGACGTTAGAGATAGAGTGCTTATAAAAGCTGCTAATATAATCATTGTTTTTGCTGCTATGTTCATTTGTTGCTCCTGATTACAGTACAGATTAATAATCCTTTTTCTATTTGAATTTTTGCTTGTCTTGAAACGAGTTTATTACTAAGACTCAATGTTGCTCCTAAAATGAGTGTGTGGTCATCTAATTTGTATTCTAGACCGGAGGCGTTTACTCCAACAACAGTATCGCTGACTGGGATGAACGAGACTGTATCTCCTGGTGTTCCATTGATCAAGTATGTACCTCCAGCACGCACAAGACTTATCTCCTGGTTACTATCTATTATACGAATACGCGCTGATTCGAATCTATTGTGCGCTAGTAACATTATGTTTCCCAAACTATGATCCCATCGTCCTCCAAGTGCAGACAAAACAATCACTTCTTTCACACCTTTTTTTATAGCATGGGTGATTGCAAGCTCCAGATCAGTTTCATTTTTCCGGACCGGATAGGTTAATACTTCGGTCCCAAGTGCGATCAATTCGTTGAGTACAGACTGCGAAATTGAGTCTAAATCACCAATAATTACTTGTGGAGTACAACCGGCGTCTAGACAATGTTTGCCTCCTCCATCTGCCGCTATGAGTAAATCTTTTGAGGAGATAATTGCAGTGAGATCACTCCGGACAGATTGGTTGCTATTAGCAATTATTATGGCTCGTTCAAATTCTGTCATACAAAACCGCCTTAAAAACAATAACGCCTCCAGACTTATGTTTGAGAGGCGTATAATAGCGATGTTTCCCTTCGCCGGCATTACCCGGATCAGGTTCTGTGGGTCGCAGGATACAATCTGCCTCTCAGCCTGATCAATCAGACTCCCCAGTTATTAGTTGTCGTTCGCCGAAGTGTAACAGCTGTGCATTGTAGTGTCAATCGGTTGCTCTACGTCACCACGCCGCATATAATGCCCAATACAATATTCTAATAAATGGTTCTCTATGTCTGAGAGATTGTACTTAATTGATGGTCATGCATTAGCCTATCGCACTTATTTTGCCCTAACAGGGTCAGGATTCCAAGGTACTTCGCGTAGCGGAGAACCCACAGCTGCTGTATTTGGATTTACATCAGTTTTGTTACGCCTAATTGAAAAAGAATTACCTGACTATCTTGCAGTAAGTTTTGATGTGGGCAAGACATTTCGTGATGAAATGTTTCCGGAGTACAAAGCCACAAGGGAAAAGATGCCAGACGATTTACGGCCACAGATAGAGCGTATTCAGGAAGTTGTAGATGCTTTTAATATACCGGTCTTTGTGAAAGAAGGTTATGAGGCTGATGACGTTTTGGGGTCTCTTAGCCGGATCGCTACTAAGCAAAAAGTGCATGTAGTCATAGTCACAGGTGACCGCGATTTGTTGCAATTAGTGAATGAGGATGTGTCTGTGAGTCTTCCGGGACAAAGCCTGGCTGACGCAAAACTCTATAGTCCGAGTGATGTAGCACAGAAATTTGGAGTCACTCCGGATCAATTTGTGGATTACAAGTCAATGGTTGGTGATAAATCAGACAATATTCCTGGTGTTGCAGGAGTTGGCGACAAAACTGCCAGGAGACTTTTACAGCAATATTTAAATTTGGAAAACATATATTCTAATTTAGATAAAATTGAACCCCGTTTCCAGAAAAAACTTGTTGCCAACAAAGAAAACGCTTTTCTATCCAAAAAACTTGCTGCCATAGTTACTGATTTAGAGCTAGATTTTGATCTGGGTGCTTGTCGTGCTCCTGCACATGGCAATTTTGATATTAAAAAAGTAGAACAACTATTTCGCGATCTTGATTTTCGAACGCATCTCAAGAAAGTTGCAATGTTGGCAAGAGATCCTATTGCTGACATAGAAGGAGATGGTCGGCAATTGAGTTTATCGTTTGGGTCAGGTGAGGATAAACGATCTGGTTATGATGTGACATTAGCTGGTTCTACCAAAACTATAGTCGTAGATACCATTGAAGGGTTAGAAAACCTCACTGAACATCTTTCTAATGCTAAAACAATTGCGTTTGATACAGAAACTACATCAACAAATGTTATGGATGCAGAGCTAGTAGGAATTTCTTTGTCTGTAGAGAGTGGAAAAGCTTTTTATATTCCCGTGGGACATGTTTCTGAAATGGCTCCGAATGGCCAACTTAAATTGAAGCAGGTTTTGGAGGCATTGTCTGGATCATTATGTGATCGTTCGATCAGTAAGGTA
>CAWWAV010000028.1:0-8585 GCA_963934935.1 uncultured Anaerolineales bacterium | reverse complement strand
AGGCAAACAAGATGAAGATATTGACCTCTCTATCTGAACTGAGGGCCAATCTAGAGTATATGTCAGGTTCACTTGGTTTAGTGCCTACTATGGGTTCCTTACATGAAGGACATTTGTCTTTGGTTAGGGCTGCGCGAAAGCAGAATGACAATGTTGCAGTTAGTATATTTGTCAATCCTATCCAATTTGGTCCGGAAGAAGATTTGGACATTTATCCCCGTAATCATGATAATGACTTGAATATACTGCAATCAGAAAAAGTTGACATCGTCTGGATTCCCGATACTGACGAAATGTATCCGACAGAATACCAGACGTATGTTACTGTTGATAAATTAAGTCGTTGCTTGGAAGGTGATCGTAGACCTGGACACATGCGTGGTGTAGCTACTATAGTCACAAAATTGCTGATCGCATTTACACCAGACCGTTTATATTTGGGTCAAAAAGATGCGCAGCAAACATGCATAATTAAGCGTTTAGTTGCTGACCTCGGTTTTTCAATGGATGTGATAATATGTCCAACTGTACGTGATGCAGACGGTTTGGCATTATCCTCACGTAACATGCACCTAAATTCAGTTGAGCGGAACGCTGCTGTAGTGTTGTATAAATCATTGTGCGAAGCTAAAGAAGCGTTTTCTAATGGAGAGACTGATGCGGGTAGATTGCGGACAATTATTGCAGATATGCTAAGTTTGGAAAAAGGTGTACAGCCACTATATGTTTCGGTGGCAGACATTAACACCTTACAGGAATTGCAGTATGTATCGGACACAGCTTTGTGCAGCATTGCTGTCAAAATAGGCACCATTGTTCTGATTGATAATGTAGTACTGGAGGATTCATAATATGGACGGTGATATGTTGCTAGCGGTTGATATAGGCAATACACATATTACATTAGGTGTATTTAGTGGTGAAAAGCTTGGCCCGCGATGGCGAATGGCTACCTTAATTGAAAGAACTAGTGATGAATTTGGTCTCCAGATGCTAGGGTTTTTCCATCATTCGGGTTTGCAAAAGGGCGATATTCAGGCAGTCATTATAGCTTCAGTTGTCCCTACATTAACCAGTAGATTGTTGGAGTGTTTCAACAAATACTTGGGATTAGATGCATTAGTGGTGGATGCAGGTGTGAAGACCGGAGTGTCAATCCGTTGTGATGATCCACGTCAAGTTGGTGCTGACAGAGTGGTGGATGCAGCTGCTGTACGAGCATTGTATGGATATCCAGCCTGTATTGTTGACTTTGGAACAGCAACTACTTTTGATGCGATTTCTGACACTGGTGAATATTTAGGCGGCGCGATAGCGCCGGGCATAGAAATAGCTGCTGATGCTTTATTCCATCGAGCAGCAAAATTGCCACGAGTCGATATTGTCCGTCCTCCGAACGTCATTGGTCGTAATACTCAGCATGCAATACAATCCGGTCTGCTGTTTGGATATGTGGGTCTGGTGCAGCACATGGTAGAGTGTTTTCGATTAGAGTTGGGTTCAGCTATGCAGGTTATTGGTACCGGAGGACTTGCTAAGACTATGTCCAGGGAGTCCGATATTATTGATGTTGTGGCTCCATGGCTGACATTAGAAGGGCTACGGGTGGTGTGGTCATTGAACAAATGATTCATAATACTATAGTGTCTGATGTGCTTGTAATCGGAGTGGTGTCCATTGACCAATTGCATATAGATGGCAAATCTTTTTGTACTGTGGGTGGGGCAGGTATGTATACTGCCATGGCTGCACAGAGTGGTGGTGCATCAGTAGAATTATTTGCACCTCGTCCTAGGAATATGCCGTCCATTTTGAAACAAGTAGATGAGCGCTTGAATTGGTTTGGGCCACAAATATTGTCACATGAATTACCACATCTTGAGATTACACATCATGGCAATGATGTGGCTACACTCAATGCAATAGAGTGGGGAGCAGAGATTAAACTTGATCCAGAAGATTTACCATCAGATTTGTCAGAATGTAAGATAGTACATTTGGCAGCATTGAGTAGCGCCGAGCGCCAGTTACATTTTCTTGATGCATGTCGGTCGCGCGGAGCTCAGATGATTTCGGCTGGTACATACTCATATGTAGTGAAGCATGAGCCTGAAACTGTGCTCAAATTGATGAAGGAAGCTGATATATTTTTCATGAATGAGAATGAGGCTAATGGATTATTTGGTTCTATAGGTGAGATAGTGACAGACCCTGAAAAACTCGTCTTTGTGACCTTGGGTAGGAACGGTGTAATTGTTTTGACTGATAGTGTGTCTGAAAACATTCCGTCAAGTTCGGTAAAAGTGTTTGATCCGACAGGGGCTGGAGATACATTCTGTGGCGCTAATTTAGCAGGATTATCTCGTGGAGTGTTTCCACAAGAAGCAGTTACTACAGCAATTGATATGGCAGGGTTGGTTGTTACAGCATTAGGCCCACAAGCACTATTGTCTTAGCATTTATATTCTGATAGTAAATTTGTGTGAACAACTGAGATGATATCAAATTAGGATAGAATTCAGCAGATGATAGAATATCAGTAAATGGTACAGAATAGCGTGTCAAACTATTTTTCGCAGCAAAACCTAAAATTGGTAGGTTTAACAATGATATGGCTGGGTTATTTTCTACCTTGGGTTCCTCATCATGCAGCTGCATTAAGTATGGGTGCCTACGATCTGGCTGCATGGGTAATGCTGCTTCCTCAAGTACAAGATGGTAGTATTGCAATAAGCCGATTGCATTTTCTAGCTTTAATGTCGCTCGCTATTGTACTAACTTTTGAAGTATCACTTCAAGGTGGAGTATGGCGATGGTTATTGCTGATTGTTGGGTTGGGAATAATGATGTTGATGCCGAGCTATCCAGATATTCTGTACTTTCGCACTGACTTGATGGTACAGTCACAGATTGTGCTGGTAGGTGCGACCCTGTTGATGACAGTATTGTTGTGGTATTTGAGAAATCGGCGGTGGATGAAGATAGTACAGGCCATTATAGCTGCTTTAGTTGGTTACGGCGCATTGCGAGCATTGCTATTGATCCGTCCAGCAGTGGGAATTTTATATGGCATAATGCCGAGAATTGGCTTGGGTTGGTATATTACGTTGTTAGGCTGTATGTTTGTGTTTGTATCTATCATATTTGATAGTAGAGTGCGCAGTAATGAAAGAGAATAGGTGCGACTCATGATACAACTGTTGCGGGTGTAGTTCAGGGGTAGAACGTCAGCTTCCCAAGCTGGATGTCGTCGGTTCGAATCCGATCACCCGCTCTTAATCTTGACAATATTAATATGGCTCCCCATAAATTTGGGCTTTTGTGATAAGTGGTTTTATAACTCTACCAGGAGAGCGTAGATCTATCTAATACCATACTTACTAGTAGATAGGTAGTTGGGTATCTATTTCAGTGGCCCAAGCTCTTATGCCACCCTTGAGATTCTTCACTTTTGTAATTCCGGCGCTTACAAGTAGCTGAAGCATCTGTGCAGAGCGACCACCTGTGCGACACATTATTACATGTTCATCAGTCGTGTCAAACTCACTTAACCGACCAGGTAAATCTCCCATTGGGATCAATTCTGCCTGAGGCAAATTGACTATATCCCATTCAAAATCTTCTCGCACATCTATTAGTCTTATTTTGTCTCCCGCATCAAATTTGTCCTTCAATTGTGACACAGTAATATCCCATTCTTCGCCTGCGCCTTCTTCGTCTGTTTGGTCATGTAATGGCATACCACAGAATTGTTCGTAATCTATCAGTTCGGTAATAGTTGGTTGTGAGCTACAAATGACACAGTCCGGACTCTTTTTTAGTCTAACTGTGTCAACACTCATAGCTAAGGCATCATAAAGAAGTAATTTACCAATTAGTGGCTCGCCTATACCTACGATTAATTTAATTGCTTCAGTTGCTTGCATTGTGCCTATTGTTCCAGGCAATATACCTAACACTCCACCTTCGGCACATGACGGTACTAAACCAGGGGGTGGTGGTTCAGGAAAAAGGCATCGGTAGCACGGACCATGTTCAGCCCAAAACACAGAAACCTGGCCCTCAAACCGAAATATACTGCCATATACATTAGGTTTGTTTTGTAATACACAAACATCATTAACTAAGTATCTAGTAGGAAAATTGTCGGTACCATCAATAATCAAATCATAAGGTTCGGCCAATTCCAGAGCATTTTGAGATGTGAACAGATTGTTATGTACATTAATGTTTATATGAGGATTAATGTCGAGCAGTCGATTCTTAGCGGACTCGACCTTTAATTGTCCTATTGTAGATGTACCATGAATAATTTGACGTTGCAGGTTGTTAGCTTCTACTATGTCATAGTCTACCATGCCTATAGTTCCCACTCCAGCTGCAGCCAAGTATAGAGCTACCGGTGATCCGAGTCCTCCTGTGCCAACACATAGTACTCTGGCATCTTTAAGTTTTCTCTGACCGGTTAATGTGACTTCCGGCATGATTAGATGCCGACTGTAACGAATAATCTCATCATTGTTAAGTTGTACATCTTCGGCTGGGGGTGAATTTAAGGTTATGGTCATTGCATTTTGCTCATGTTGACAGTATGACTATATATAAGTCCTCCTGCGACTGAAGGAACAATCCTCAAGCTCGATTCTGCATTGATGGCAGTATTCTCTCCATTTAGATGGCGCACATCGTCGCCATCTAGGAATATGTTTACGAATGCTCGGAGCTTTCCATCTTCATTGTATAAATGTTGTTTGAGTTCAACATATTGAGAAGTGAGATCAAGCAATGCCTCTCCAACGGTGTTACCCTTGACTGTAATGTCAGTGTCTCCGTTTGTAAATGTCCGCAATGGTGTTGGGATTCGAATATTAGCCATATGTTGAGTGTCCTTTTGTGTATAAATATGTTATCGGATTACTGTTAGAGATATATAAATCTTCCAACCAACTTATGTATTTATCAATACTACTCGATATTTAGTAATTCTTCTATAAAATGATCTCGGTTGTCACTAAGCAACCAAGATGTTGCATGACCTACCCGGTTTTTATAGATAGATATTATCAAATATGAGAACCAAGGCAGAGCAAGCTTGCGATCGTATTCTGAGGGTCTAGCCGGGTGATCTGGATGTGAATGGAAAACACCGATTAGCCCCAAACCATGCTTTTCTGCAGTGTTTTCAGCTTCAAGAAAAGCATTTGGCGTTATTTTATAACGCTTATGTGTTTCATTTGTCTCCCATTCGTTATCTAGTGCAAGAATCATGCACACAGAGCGCTGGTCGTCTAGTTCTTTTCCCACAAGAAATCCAGCGCCTTCATGAGGGTAAGCAGACGTCAAATGTACAATGACTTGGTTGTAAAGATTTTCAGGTAAATTTAAAGCCATTACTAATCATTTCCATCTGTCCAGAATCTGTCTGACAAGTATTTGTATCCGTTATCACAAAATATAGTAACGATCACACCTTCTTCGAGAGTTTTAGCAGACTCGATAGCAGCAAAAGCAGCTGCGCCAGAAGATATGCCTACTAGCAGTCCCTCTTCTTTTGCTAGTCGACGTGTCATATCGAGGGCATCTTCTGTGCGTACTGGCATATGGATGTCTGGTAGATTTGCATCATAGAAACCTGGTTTAATGGAGGATTCCATATGTTTTAGCCCTTCTATACCATGAAAGGGTCCTTCAGGTTGTATGGCAATTATCTTTATTGTTTCATCATGTTCTTTAATATAACTACCGGCACCCATCATAGTTCCACTAGTTCCCAGTCCACATAGAAAGTGGGTTACCCGATTTTGTGTCTGGTTGATTATTTCTGGACCTGTAGTGTGATAATGACCATGCCAGCTAGACGGATTATTATATTGGTCGGCATAATAGTATTTGTCAGGATCTTGGGCTAGTATTTCTTGGGCCCGAATTATTGCACCATCTGAACCTTCCATTGCATCTGTAAAAATCAATTCAGCACCTAAGGCTTGCAGAGTTTTCTTTCTTTCAGGACTAACATTGTCTGGCAAGCACAATGTGACTTGATATCCGCGCGCAGCTGCAAACGTAGCATATGAGATACCCATGTTGCCAGAAGTAGAGTCGAGCAGGATCATACTGGGTGTGAGGTAGCCTGATTTTTCTGCATCCCTTATGATAAATAGGGCTGCCCGATCCTTGACAGATCCACCTGGGTTGGTCCATTCGGTCTTAGCATATATTTGCACAGATTTTGGCAAATCACGAGTCACATGACGCAGACGAACGAGAGGAGTGTTGCCTACGGAAGCCTCCAGTGACTTGGTTGCTGGTATATGCACAGGATGATATTCTGGTGAATTTAGAGTCGGTGTTGTCATAATATAATTTTAAATCCACATCTATAAGCGACAATATAAAAGGCCACACGGAATTGCAAAAAGCGGGCTACAGAAACCTTGTGGAACATTAGCCTGCTCTTAGTCGTTTGGCCTTTCGAGGTGATTCGTTAGAATCTAACGAATCAGTCCTAGTTATTAAAGCAACCGGCGGATTAATGTCCCCTTTTCTTACACACACATTTGTTGCACATACGCTTAATATTATCCAGGTTCAATAAATCCCTATAATATACAACTATTACTATATGATTATTATATGGTTGTGTGCGTGTATGTCAACTATATGTGTTTGTAACTTTGCGTAATATGCGGCACTATTCTTGCGACATATTGCTAAGATGATTTGTCTGGAAAGTCACTAGAAGGTA
Source organism: uncultured Anaerolineales bacterium (assembly GCA_963934935.1). GTDB lineage: Bacteria > Chloroflexota > Anaerolineae > Anaerolineales > UBA11657 > UBA11657. Next base: position 1,840 of record CAWWAV010000028.1, on the reverse strand, counting down.
AGATTAACAATATGGATTATGAACACTTGCCAAAGCAGAAAATAGGTTTCGGAAGAAGATTTCGAGATATAGTCAGATACATAGGAGTAGTGTTGTTGGTTGGGATGGTCGTTGCAACTGCTTTTACCTTGTGGACACCTGCTTCAGTACTGCCTCGCAGTGCGGCTCGCGATATTGCCCGAGCGATGGCGACCAGGGTCGGACGTAATGCCAGTCCTGTACCTCCAACTGCTACACCAGAACCTAGAGAGCTTGTTGGCATTGTTGCTGGTCACAGAGGAAATGACTCAGGCGCAGTATGTCCGGATGGCCTTACTGAGGCGGAGATAAACTTGAGTATTGCACAACAAGTCAAGGACATATTATATTCGAAGGGGTATGACGTAGACATTCTCGATGAGTTTGATGATCGTTTAAATGATTACTCAGCTAATGCCCTTGTTTCGATACATGCTGATTCATGTGATTATATCAATGAGCAAGCTACAGGCTATAAGGTAACTGCATCATTGGAGACACAGATCCCAGACGAATCCAATCGTCTGGTTAGTTGTCTTATAAGTCGTTACGAAGCAGTCACTAAAATGAATTTCCATGCAGGCAGTATTACATATGATATGGAGTATTATCATGCATTTCGTGAACTAAATGCGCAAACCCCGGCCGCAATTATAGAAGTTGGATTCATGAACCTTGATAGAGATATGTTAACTAAAAATTCATCTACAGTGGCACAAGGTGTAGCAAATGGCATACTATGTTATGTTAAAAACGAGCGATTGGGGACAGACGAATAAAGACAGAGTTTTTCTGTATATTGTAGGTAAGTTGCCATAGTATGTCTATGTTACAATCTCGGATTGTTTATCCAGCATTCTTGAATGGATACGATTTTAGTTATGCTCATGACACTAATTGTTTGCGGTTGTGGTAGGTTACAGTGAATTTATACTAGGACTAACAAGTGCAGAGGTATATATAAATGCTGATCATTAACGGTCAAGTTGTGATTTGGGGACATGATGGCAGGATAATAAAAGATGGTGCATTGTTGGTTGAGAATGACCGTATAGCTGATATAGGTGATACCAGTGATTTGCTAGACAAGTATCAAGATCAGGATGTAATTGATGCGCGCGGTAATTTGGTGATGCCAGGCAACATATGTGCTCATACCCATTTTTATGGTGCATTTGCACGAGGATTGCCAATACCTGGCGATCCGCCAGTAGATTTTCCGGAAATATTACAACGTCTCTGGTGGCAATTGGACCAGGTATTGACTGAAGAAGATGTGAGATTTAATGCTCTTGTATGTCTTATAGATGCAATCAAACATGGAACTACTACTTTGATTGATCATCATGCTAGTGCTTCTAATGTAGCTGGTTCTCTTGATGTGATTGCTGAAGCAGTGGAGCTGTCGGGTCTACGTTCGGTGCTCTGCTATGAAGTTTCTGATAGGCATGGGACAAACTATACAAAAGCAGGTATAGATGAGAACTTGCGGTTCATTAAATCCGTAGCTAGTGGAGACACACATGATCGTCTTAGAGGCATGTTTGGTTTGCATGCATCCATGTCACTTAGTGATGCTACTCTTGAAGCTTGTGCCACGGCTGTTCCTAGTGGCATTGGTTTTCACATACATGTGGCAGAACATAATGCTGATCAGGAAAATAGTCTGGAGAGGTCAGGATTGCCGGTAGTTGAACGCTTACATAGATTTGGCATACTAGGTCCGGATACGATTGCTGCGCATTGTGTCTATTTAAGTCCTGCCGAAATAGATATAATGTCCGAGACTGAAACATGGGTTACACATCAGCCGCGCTCGAAC
>CAWWAV010000027.1:0-8730 GCA_963934935.1 uncultured Anaerolineales bacterium | reverse complement strand
TACTGTATGAAAAGTTTTCGACCATTGATCAGATTCCCTTGGCTATATTTGATAGAGGTCGGTTGATTTTATTTTCTGGATTACTGACTTTAGATATGCGTGGTGAACTTTTGGTAGAGCTTGTATGGAAGTTGAATGCACCGAGTACTGAAGAAGTTTTTGTGCATGCCTTTGATTGTCAGGGTAATTTGCTAGGCATGGCAGATGGGCCACCATTGGGTCGTATGTTCCCTTTCTGGCAATGGGTTAATGATGAGACTGTTCGAGATGTGCGGAATATAAGATTGTCAGACTCATCATCTCTCGATTGCGTGATGGTTGAAGTGGGCCTTTTTGAACCCTCGACTGGCAATCGGGTAGTTGTACATGATCCAGATGGTAATGAATATTTGAATGGTGTAGTGGGCTTGGGCATTAATTTAGATAACGAAAAATGATTGACTTAGTTATGTATTGTTAGTTATAATTTTCAAGAGTTTGTGATTATTGGTATAGGATATATATTATGATTGATGTAAATCAGTTGCGTAAGGGAGTGACTTTTGTTACTGATAATGATTTGTGGCGTGTATTAGACTATTCACACCACAAACCTGGTCGTGGTAGCGCTACCATACGGACAAAAGTCCGCAATCTCAGAACAGGAGCAACCGTAGAACGTAAGTTCAATTCCGGAGAAAAGGTACAGGATGTCCGGTTGGATACGCGTCAGGGACAGTTTTTATATGCGGATGGGGACTTGTATCATTTCATGGATGTAGATAATTTCGATCAGATGGTACTGAACGCTTCTGCTTTACAAGATGCTTTGCCCTATCTTCTGGAAGGTATGCAAGTAGGTGTGACCGAATATGACGGTGAGGCACTCGAAGTGGAAGTTCCTTTGACTGTTGAGATACCAGTCACGAAATCAGAAGTAGGTTTAAAAGGTGATACTGCCACCGGCGCTACAAAAACAGTGACATTATCTACAGGACTTGAAGTGCAGGTACCACTCTTTATTGATGCTGGGGACATTGTGCGAATAGATACTCGCACGGGCAAATATCTAACGCGAGTTTAGATCAAATTTGTATGAAGACACCCTTTGGTGCTCAGTGTAGTTACTATTACGAGGACATGCATCGTGGTCGTGAGCACCAGGAATGTAGGTTGCTGCATACAAGTCAAAGTGATTGGAATGTGAATTTGTGCAAGACATGTCATGTACCTCGTTGGCAGCAGTGTAATTCTTGTGAGCATTTGGAATATCGTGCTATAGTGACGCCTGGTGTGTTTGGGTTTTGGCGTCGTATGAGTATTACTGTATGGTGCAAAAATGTAGAGTCTGAGGTAACTGAACCAGAGATTGGTTGTGGAAATTGTCATCAACAAAACCCCGTGCTAGAGTATCTGACACAATAATTCAGCTGGCATACAATTTTATTGTTGCTACCCTAAAACAGATAAGCTGCTCTCAGTATTCACTGTACGAAGTCTCGAATAGAAGCCCATATCCAAATCTAGACCAGTGTATCGTCCTTTCACAATGATTGGATCATTATCATGATCATGGCCATTTTCGCATTTGTCGATTAGTGTGGACATCATAAATCCTACGGCAGCTGCATTCTTAAACTGGTTACCACTTGTGCCTACTGCCATGTAGAATCCATTTAAATCTGAGCGATCGTAAATTGGAATCCAATCCTCAGTTACGTCATACAAGTCTACAACACCTCTAGTTTCGTTTGGAACTTGTAAATCAGGTAGTCTCTTCGCTAATCTGTATACTTGGATTTTCCATAGTTTCTCAGTGACATCAGCATTAAATTCATCAGGGTTTTCAATCCATTCCATATCATCTCCTGATGCTCCACCTCCAACGAGAATCATATTACCAGCTTCAGGGCGGAAATAAATACCATTGTCGTTATCAGATGTTGGGCCACCTAAATCTTGTATGTTTACTCCAGGTGGAGCAGGTACGCAATGGACTTCCTCTCTCAAGGGTCTAGTACTAACATTCATGCCTGAGTCCACATTGGCCATACGATTAATGATGAACGAATGGGGTCCAGTCACATTTACTACAATGTCCACTTCTATTTTTTCTTCCTCGTCTAGGACTAATCCGTACACTTTATGCTCATCACGTAGTATCGCAGTAACTTTTCTTCCTAGCAAAAAGTTTGCCCCAGCAGCTTCGGCGGATTCTTGAAGATTTCTGGTAGCTAATTGCGGATCGCTGACATAACCTTCTCCTGGATTGTAGACAGCACCAGGCACTTCTTTAGATGAGTCTTGCCAGAATACGTCGTCACTTGGTAAGGAGGGTGGCCAAAAAGATGCTGTGCTCAGAAAAGGAAATCGTTTTCGCAATTCGTCAACGTCTAGAATCTTGTACTCGATCCCTAATTTATCGTAAATTGGTATAACCTTTTTCCAATGATTGTCTGGGGCCATAATTTGTGTCATGCCACATTCGATATATTTAGCAATATCTGATTTGTGACTGCATTTCACATAATTTCCCCAATCTTTCCAGTAAGATAGACCTTCGTATGCTAAGGAAACTCCTTGTAAAGTAGAGTAGCACGTGCGTACAATTGCAGTCGAATTTGCAGTGGAGCCCCATCCTACTTTGTCGTTTCTATCTATACAGGTGACTGAGTATCCTTTCTTTTGCAGCTCAAAGGTTATAGAACAACCAATGACTCCAGCTCCTATGACAACCGCCTTTCTATTTTTTCCCACCGTGATATTCCTTATGTTTCTGTAGAATATTGAGCATTAAAACTTAGATAATCCAATTTTATGTTTTGATATATGATTGTAACATGATTGTATGGTATGTTACTTGTGCCTGTTGTTTTCACTAAGAAAATATTCAATTACGCCGTGCTATAATGAAAAATATACGCATGTTATGGAGAGGTCGCATAGTTGGCCTAGTGCGCTCGCTTGGAAAGCGAGTATGGCGTGAGCCATCGTGGGTTCGAATCCCACCCTCTCCGCTTTCGATTGTTTATTTATCCACTAATGCGCTACTACATTGTATACAAAGCGGTGAAATCAATGATGGCATTATTAGCTATAGTATTTCTGATTGCTAGTTGCATGCCACTTGATCAGGGAAAGATTGTGGTTAGTCCTGAACCCACTGATATCGATCTACGGATTCCGATAAATATCATAGACGATGGTAGTTCTATTAGTTTTCAGTCAGATTCCAATACTGTAGGCCGGTCTTTGGCTGATGTTGGTTTAGACATATATGCCGGAGATGAAATCGATCCTTCATTAGACACATTGGTTTATGCGGGAATGACTATAAATATAAAGCGTTCACGCCCCATTCTAATCAGCGTTGATGGAGGTGTAATAGATTTTCGCACACACCATGACATAGTATCCGACATATTGCGAGAGTCTGGTGTAACTCTACTAGGTCGAGACTATAGTGAACCGCCTTTTTCTGCAAAAGCACTAGGAAAGATTGAAGTGACAAGGGTGTTCGATGAATACAGGGTTGAATATGAGCCAATTCCCTTTGATAAACAATGGATTGGAATGGCGGACTTAGCGATTGATAGGACACGTGTCCAACAATCTGGAACATCAGGAGTGCTAGCACGCCGCTTGCGAGTACGTCATATTAATGGTGTTCCGTCTCAAGATGTGTTATTGGATGAATGGGTTCATACTGCTCCTTTGCCTAGGATAATGGGGTATGGAATGCAGATACCGATTAGAAATATAGAGACGCCTGATGGCACTGTAGAGTACTGGCGCGCCGTTTCTATGTTAGCTACATCATATTCTCCTAGCCGTGCTGGCACCCCAGTTACTGCACCATGGTATGGTCTTACCCGCACTGGCAAACCACTTAAAAAGGGAATGGTTGCCGTTGACAGACGATATATACCTTTGGGAAGTACTATGTATGTACCAGGGTATGGATTTGCCACAGCTGAGGATACTGGCAGTGGTATACGAGGACTCATGATTGACTTAGGATATGAAGATCACAATTATCGATCTTGGAGATCTTATGTGACAGTTTATTTGCGAACGCCAGTTCCTCCTCTTGATCAGATTGTTTGGATACTACCATGATACAAAAACCCAGTGAGCTGCTAAAAAAATTTGATTTTTATCCAAAAAAAAGCTTAGGACAGAATTTCTTATATGATTCTGTGTGGATAAACCGTATTGTAACTGCTGCGGAAATAAGTAGCGCAGATGTAGTATTGGAAATCGGTCCTGGTTCAGGTAGTCTAACAACTGCATTGTCGTCTGTTGCTCGTAAAGTCATTGCAGTTGAGATAGACAATAGATTGATACCTATACTTAATCATGTCTTGGTCGAAAACAGAAATGTAACCGTAATTTTAGGAGATATACTGGAATACGAACCGCACAAACTTATGGCGCAATATGATGTTTCCACTTTTGTGGTTGTCGCTAACATACCTTATTACATCACTGGTCAGATTATAAGACATCTGTTTCAAAGTAGTATGCTTCCGAGATCTATTACAATGTCAGTCCAGAGAGAGGTTGCTGAAAGAATGATAGCGACTCCCGGTCAAATGAACTTACTTGCTGTTAGCGCACAATTCTATTCGGATGTGAAAATAGTGGATTATATTCCCGCTGGTGCTTTTTATCCTGTGCCAGCAGTAGACTCCGCTTTAGTTCGACTTGATGTATTTGATCCTGTCAATCATGTACATGCAGACTCCTCGTTATTTTTCCGAATAGTAAGAGCAGGCTTTGGTCAGAAGCGTAAGCAGCTACAAAACTCATTATCAAATGGTTTAAGGATAAACAAAGAACAAATATTAAATGCCCTAGCAAATATTGGACTAGATTCGCGCTGTCGAGCTCAAGCACTCACAATGCAAGACTGGGCTGATCTGACTAATATGTTGAGCGATGCTGTTGCGATAGCAACAAATCAATCAAGCAGTTAGGATAAAAGATTTGTCTTTATTGTAAAGCGCCCACTATATAGTGGGCGCTTTACAATATTTGGTGGAGATGCCGAGAATCGAACTCGGGTCCGTAAGGATTGATCGACAAACGTCTACGAGCGTAGTTGGTCTATTTAGATTTCATCGGTTGTGCCCCAACCAACAGGGTCAACATCCGACCTAGTCGCTATTTCTTTCACGCAGTTAGCGGCGTCGTGCGTGGCACACCAGCATTAGTGACGCCCAATACCCGAGCGGCTGGTGTCGCTGGGAGTGGACGGATCTTGCATTTAGGAAGATCTACTCTTTGCTATACCGGGTTTATGCGGCAAGCGGAAGAGCGTTGTAGGCTTTTGATTTGCCTGTTATATGTTTGCGCTGATTTTGCGAGTTCGGCGCCTCTCGGCTCGCAGCCTGACGACAGTCTCCTCCGTCGAAGCCTGTCATCCCCTTATTCGGATTATAACATGAGAGAGAATAAGGTTGAAATTTGTTCTAGAATGACTAGATCTTTCGCTAGAGTAGGACTTTGCTGGAAGTTTGTGTGTGACACACTTGGCAAGTAATTGTATGCTATTTGCGCCGTCCTAGTTGTCTGCGCATGGATCTCTTCATTTCTCTTTCTGCTATTGATTGTCTTTTATCGTATTGGCGTTTGCCACGAGCTACAGCAATTTCTATCTTAGCGCGACCATGTCTTAGGTACATCTTGGTAGGTATGATAGTCAGACCAGCCTCTCGTGTTTTGATGATTAACTTGTTGATTTCACGTCTGTGCAACAATAACTTACGTGGTCTCATGGGGTCATGGTTTTGGGAATGTGACATTTTGTAGGGCGCTATGTGAGCGTTCTGGAGCCACAATTCGTTGTTTATTGGTTCGACAAATGCGTCTCTCAGTTGGGCATTTCCGGTTCGCGCTGATTTTATCTCACTGCCCAACAAAGATAATCCAGCCTCCAAAGTCTCCATCAATTGATAATTAAACTTGGCTTTGCGATTAAGTGAGATTATCTTGATGGCATCTGTTTTGCCCATAACTATTAACTTACTTACGGACTCATAATGGGAGCATGTTTACTAAGCTTAGTACAAACACCACATGCTGTAAAGGACTCACTATGAATTACCTGAAAAGTCTCCCTATATTTAACTTCTTATCTCTTTTTATGGAGTCTTGCATTGTACTATCAATAACTTCTTGATAATGATTATGTAATTGCGAAGATGTCCGTCTAATATCATAATGTTTGGCAGTTTGAGTTGCACCAGAGGCCAAACGAATTCGTAAGGTGTCATCCAGCATAAGTCTTACCATCCTGGCTGTAAAGTCTGCCAGATCATTACGGCAGAGCATACCGTTAACATCATGTTGGATTATATCACCAACACCAGGCGATTCTATGCCAATGGCTGGGAGACCCACTGCCATACTTTCAATGATAGAAAGGGGATGTACCTCAGATACGGAAGGTGTAACGAATGCGTCAGCCATATTGAGATATTCGGACACTGTGTGATAGGCAGCTTTGCCCGTAAAACGTACTGCGTGACTTATATTTACTCTCTCGCACCAATCTCGCAAATTGTCGGATTCGCTCCCTTCGCCAACAATAATTAGTTTGAGATTATCTACAGCAGCTTGCGCACCGGCAAAAGCTCTTAGAAGCATAGTAAGACTTTTCTCTGGACTCAATCTACCAACATATATGAGCACAAGATCGTTATTGTCGATGCCTATTTCTTCCCTTCGGAACCCTTTATCTACAGGACGGAAACTGTTCAAGTCAACTCCATTAGGTACTATTTTGATGGGTGCATCGACTCCAAAGTCACTTAATAATTCTTTTAAGCTTGGAGAAGGCGCAATTACAAGATCGCATTGCCGACAAAAACTGGGCAGGAAAGCTTGCAAAAATGCTTCCGGAATTGCTTCTGGTAGATGTGGTAGGTATGCCTGTGCATACAAGTCATAACGTGTATGGTTGGTGAATACTATGGGGATATTGTGGTTTTGGCAATACCGTAAGGCCAGTCGACCACTTGCAAAGGGATGATGTACATGTGCTACATCGACTGTGGATAATATTTCCTGTGCATGTCTACTATAACGGAATGATAGATTGTATCCAGTGTCAGCTATAGGTATTGCAGGGGATCTAATGATATTTTGCTCTTCATCTATATAATTTTGTCCACCAAAAGTGAATACGAAAACCTCGTGACCATCTGCTTCCATAGTATGCTTATTAAGGGCAACATGATTTGTTACGCCGCTGATATATGGTTTGTATGTGTCAGTCAGCATTCCAATGCGCATAAGTCTTACATTTCTGGTCGTGGTTCGAGCGTAACATCTACAGGTATCACAGCGTTTTCACGTAATATTCTTAGTGTGATTTTATCTTCTGGTTGTGTGTATTTCACTAGGTAACTTATCAGATCGTCAGTAGTCTTTATTTCAGTATCTTCTATGCCAACAACTATATCTCCTCCTATAGGAATATTTTGGCTTGATCCGTCTAGAAAGTCCCGACTGGATCTTATTCCTGCATCATCTGCTGGGCTGTTTTCCATTACACCTATGACTAGAGCTCCTCTCTGTTTTATGTCTAATTGCATAGCTTGAATTATATCTAGTGAGATATTACTTAACGTGACTCCTAGCCAAGGGTATATGTATTTGCCTGTTGTAATCAGATTTGGAACTACCATTTTGACTATGTTCACAGGCACGGCAAATCCTACACCCGAGGAGGATCGAGATTGCGACAATATCATGGTGTTAACACCTAAGACATTGCCTTCAGAGTCTAAGAGTGGACCACCTGAATTGCCAGGGTTGATCGAAGCGTCAGTTTGAATCATCTCGGGAATTGAGAAAAGACTATTACCGGACTGGAGGGTGCGGCCGACAGCGCTTACAACTCCAGCTGTCAAAGACCAGGTCTGTCCAAAGGGATTACCAATTGTTATTGCTCTCTGACCTACAAAAGATTCGTCAGAGTTTCCAAGATTCACTGGAAAAAGTAGCGACTGATCAACATCAACCTTGATTACAGCAATGTCGCTGTCAGGGTCACCACCAATTGGTTTCGCTCGTACTATCAATCCGTCAATAAAACTTACCTCTAGGATTTCAGCATCTTGCACTACATGGTAGTTTGTTACTATGTGTCCCTGTTTATCGTATACAAAACCTGAGCCTTCACCTCGTTGGAAGAATTGGTCTGGTTCGTCTGGAAGGCCGAATCCAAATCCTTCAGGTAATCTTGGATCAGCAGTTGTATCCATCTGTTTTGCAATACTTATATGTACAACTGATGGCGCTACCGATGTGAATACGTTATTGAGTAATTGTTCTTCAGCGTCAGCTTCAATGCTTTTGGTTAATGTTCCTGAGGAGGGATCGATTGCAATTAATTCTTGGTTATTTTTCTGTTGTATGTTATCGGATTCGATGGCAGTGTCGATGTCTTGCACTGCTTCTATTTCATAGCTAGAGCACGCAGTAAGAAAAAGTGCAATTCCTGAAAATAGTAATGTGACGCTATTCAAATGCCATTTGTTATTAATCATGATTAATTCTCGCACTAGTGTTTTAGAGTGTAATTGTTATTAGTGTAATGGTTAAATGTTAATAGAATACAAGATTAATTTGTTGTGTGTAAATGTAGTTTGACTATATAGATCAGTAGAATGCAAACAGGCCGATTAGTGTGATTTAATCGGCCTGTTATTATTTGGATGAAAGCCCAATTGATTAACTATA
>CAWWAV010000026.1:0-8897 GCA_963934935.1 uncultured Anaerolineales bacterium | reverse complement strand
CACCCTCCGGATCTGATGAATCTTTGGTACCGACACGCGTGATAAATGTGAATTTGATGGGTACTGTGAACATGTTAGAGATCGCACGAAAAATCTCAGCCGAGCGATTTGTGTTTGTCAGTTCGTCTGGTGTATACGGAGCGCCCAAAAACAACAAGAAGCTCGTAACAGAGGCAAGTCAAACACAACCAGGCAATCTCTACAGTATCTGCAAACTTACCTGTGAACTGCTTATGAAGAGATACAAACACTTATTTGACCTTTCAGCGGTAGTTGGACGAATGTCAGCAATATATGGACCCATGGAAAGAGTGACGACTTCTCGAGGCAATCCTTCAATGATATATAAATTGATCAAGGCACACCTGGAAGGTCGTGCGGTAAAGGCAAGGGGGCGCGATTTTGTAAGTGATTACACCCATGTTCATGACGCTAGCTACATGTGGAGAAATCTTACATTAGTTGATGAACTGACACATGACGTATACAACATATCCGCTGGTGTGGCCTATCTTCTTAGTGATGTTCTTAAAACCCTTCAGCAAGTGGACTCAAATTTTAGCTTCAGTTATGGCGATGCAGACCAAGAGGTTGATGTTGAGGTTAGTCCAGAGAGCGAGAGGGGCGCCTTGGATCTCACTCGGTCAATCAATGAGTTCGGTTTTTCGCCAAGATACAACTTAAGGGAAGGGTTAGAAGATTACCTGCAATGGGCTCGTGAATATCCTACACTATTTACACCTATGATGGTTTAGATTTGAAGGCCTATTGCTATAAATGCCTCAAGGTTCTAAATTGACCTTGTGCAGTTATACTCTCTTCTTCCCCCGATAGACCATATGTGCGATAATGTCCCAAGGGTCAATAGTACGACAATGGGTCAAAATATGGGACCAAAGTATGCAATTCAAAGTTGCATCTAACGGTTCGAGGAGTATTGCTAATGTTGGGGCATGATCGCTCTAAATACTCTCCAATTATCGATCGTCCCGTGATCAAGTGGGCTAACAACGCTCGAGTTGCCTTATGGGTGGCTCCGAACGTGGAATATATCGACTTCATCCAACCACCTAACGATGGTGCCGAAGGTTATTATCGAGGCGGTCCCGGGCGCTCTCCTCTGCCTGATGTACGTGAATTCGGTAACCACGACTACGGAAATAGGGTGTGCTTCTGGCGTATGTTGGAGGTGTTTGACCAGCACAAAATCCGATGTACGATTTCTCTCAACGAAGCCATTCTAGAACACTTCCCAGAGATTAAAGAGGCTTTGTTAAAACGAGATTATGACTTCATGTCTCATGGGATATACAACTCTCGATATCTCAATCATCTCTCGATTGAAGAAGAGAGGGCGTTCTATAAAGATTGTATTGACACACTTAAACGTCACACTGGCAAACAACTTAAGGGCATGCTCACGCCATGCGTCTCGCCCACTGATAATACGCCGGATCTTATGGCTGAAGCCGGCCTCATCTACAATGCGGACTGGGGTCATGATGATGAGCCATTCCCTATGAAAGTTAAAACAGGGCGTCTTATCTCTATGCCCTACAACCTTGATTTAAATGACGGAACATTCAATCGCTTCGGTTGTCCACCGGAGTACTGGGCCCAATCCATAAAAGACCAGTTTGATGTTTTGTACCGGGAGGGATCTGATAGAGCCAAACAAATGTGTGTCTCGTTGCATCCTGCCATAATGGGAACGCCAAGTCGCATCAAGTACTTGGACGAGGTGTTGGGTTACATGATGTCCCACGATGGGGTTTGGCAAGCAACTGCGGACGAAATCGCAGATTACTATATGGATAATTACTACGACACAATGGTCAACTATGTTGATGAGTTTTCGCAATATCATTCAGCATTGACATAGCAATCAATCGCGTAACTGGAGGAAGCATGTCTGCAGAACGAAAGTATGGATATGATCAACAGTATTACGATTGGTCTCCTATCTCGACTCGCTCCCGCTTGACCTGGCCTAATAAAAATAGGATGGCCCTCTGTGTGATACTTAGTGTTGAACATTATGAGTGGGTTGCTTCCAATAATTTTGCTGATGGTGGTTTGCCAGGTTCCCTACCTGAATACTCACACAAATCTCTAGAGCTCCCTGGTGGTGTCAGTGGGTCTGGAAGACCCTATCCTGACGTAATGAGCTATGGTCAAAGGGAATATGGGAAGCGGGTAGGAATCTTCCGCGTAATGGATATTCTGGACAATTATGGGATTCGAGCTACCGTTGCAATTGATGCTTCTACGGCAGCCAACTATCCATTCCTTATAAAGCAGTTTCAGCAGAGAAACTATGAGATGATGGCTCATGGAATAGCAGTTAACCAAATGATATCAAGCAACATGACCCAGGAAGAGGAAAGAGAATACATTCGACTAACAATTGATGCCGTAACTAAGGCGACAGGATCAAGGCCTTTGGGGTGGTTTGGCCCAGAATATGGCGAGTCTGAAAACACTGTTAACATTCTTGCAGATGAGGGGATCCAATACGTGTGTGACTGGCCCAATGACGAACAGCCATATCCTATGAAAACTTCAACCGGGTCTATCTATTCGCTCCCTATCCTGCTAAGCCTGGACGACCAATATACTCACTGGATCAACAAGATTCAAATTGATACTTACACGAAAATGATCACAGATTCCTTTGACGTTCTGTATCGCGAAAGTGCCGACACGGGACGTATGATGGTGCTAAATTTACACCCCTGGATATTGGGTACTCCCTTCCGTAGCAAATATCTGGAAATAGCATTGAAGCATATTTCCAAACACGACGGCATATGGAATGCCTCTGCCAGCGAGATTGTCGATTGGCATCGAAGCCAGACAGCAAAATAACGATTGTCTTGGTACGGACATGTGAGGAGCTTATGTGGTACAAGTGTTCGGTATTTTGCTGCCCGGCATATTCGGTTTGATGAGACAGTTCCTCAGAATATCGATGATAAAGGGACATATAAGATGGAACAGTACGTGAGGTATTATGGACTATAGTGTGCCGGTGAAATTACTCCTGGTCGGAGCTGGGATTAGGGGGGAGGTTTGGGCGCAGGTGTGCTCCGATGCCCCGGGAGTAGATTTGGTGGGTATTGTGGATAGAGACTTGTCTAAGGCTGAGGCTGTGCGCTCTATACATCATATTAAAAATGCACTAATCGGAGAAGATCTGGAGCATGCGCTGCGCGTAACACAATCAGATGCGGTTATTGTTGCTACACCGCCTAACACACATTACAACTTGGTTAGTATTGCATTGTCCGCGGGAAATCACGTGTTGTGTGAAAAACCTCTGTCAGATCAAATGTCTGAGGTGATCGATCTTGTGCTGCAGGCCAGAAATGATGGTCTGGAGCTTCTGGTGGGTATGAATTTCAGATACTTGTCCACATCGCAACGTATCAAGCAGTATGTAGAAAAGCAAGAACTAGGAAGTCTTAGTCATGCGCATTTTTCGTATGTACGTCATCGTGATGGTAGACGTGATGACTTAAATGACTATCCCTTGGAGATGCTGTATCCGATGTTGTTTGAGCAAAGCATTCATCATTTTGACTTGTTGAGGTACTGTTATGGTGCTGAAGTACACTCGCTGGTAGCTGACTCTTGGAAGCCAACTTGGAGTACATACAATAATGATTGCTGTGTTTCTGTGTTATTTCGTTTTGAAGATAATGTGCATGTGAATTATTTTGGTACTTGGACTGGAAGCTGGAACAAAATGGAATTTCGATGGCGGAGTGAATTTTCCAGAGGAGTACTAATTCAGCAATCACAATTTGACGATCTTATACGTATTGACTTTCAGCCAGAAATGGGTTTGTCAGGTTCTCGATTTAAGGAAGAAGGTGAATCGGAGCCATCACACGCGGAGAGAATGCCAGGCTGTGTTCCATTTGTTGACGATAGTCGGATGCTTCTTGACGAGCTGGTAAGAGCTATACAAAAAGAGCAAATACCTACAACAACTGCAGCGGATCATTTGCGGAGTCTCTGCTTGGTGCCAGCATGCATAGAATCACTCGAGAAGAAATCATGGGTGAACCTACAGGAATACTATGAGAAATTAGGTGTTTCACAGGCGAGTGGAGGCTCAGATTGAAAGTTTGTTACCCAGTTAGGTTATCACCTAACTGGGCTATAATTTATTACTATTCAATCCTAATGTAATTTGCCGTGTCTGATTTTATTAATTCAAAAACAGGACCTACTCTATTCACATATGGAGATGTCTTGGTAGAGCTTTCAACATATGTTGAAAGTGTGCCTATGGCAGGACAAGACTCCACTATCAAGGAGTTTCGTATGCTGCCCGGCGGATCAGCTGCAAATTGTGCTGTGAGCGCAGCCCGTCTAGGGGTTAAAGTAAAACAGGTAGGAGTGATTGGTCAGGATTCGTTCTCAAAAATCTTATTGGATGATCTGAACTTGTCTGGAGTCTCAACGGATCACATAAGTTGTGTTCCAGGCACAAGTGCTTTTGCTGTCATTGTTGTTGATTCGAATGGAGAGCGTACTATGCTCTCATATAGGGACCTTAGCACTACTAAAATTACAAAAAGTCTTGCTAGAATTTGTCTTAGCAATTGCGACTATTTACATGTATCAGGTTATGCATTTCAGACAGAGCACACTAAGCAGATTGCCAATGATCTGCTTGCTAGGGCGCGGGAAGTCGGTACTATTACCTCAATTGATCCATCTTTTCAGTTTGCTAGCGATGATCACAAGTCACTACTTGAAGGTCTTGATTATATATTTCCCAATCAGGATGAGGCCTATCAGATGACCGGCGAAAGTGACCCTGAAAAAGCTGCTCTAAAAATACTGGACTACGGGGTAAAATGCGTGGTTGTCACTTGTGGCAAACGTGACTGCGTCATAGTTGACGAAACCGTAGAAGGTGTTAACAGAGTGCCATCATACGATATTTCTGACCCTGTGGATACTACAGGAGCTGGCGATGGTTTTGTAGGAGGATTTTTAGCTGCTAGAATGCGAGGATTAGATATACAGCAATGTGCGAGAGTTGGACATGCTGTCGCTGCGAATGTGGTTATGGAATTTGGTGGTCATGCAGGCTCACCAAATATTGTCCAATTACAACAATTTGCTGAGGAATGTGAAGATGCCAATCTGATGAAATTGATTGAGCAAATGTAGACAAAAAGTTATAAGATTCTGGTGAAGAAATAATCATGACATCAACCGATTTATTGATAAAAGATGCCACAATAGTTACTGTGGATGGAGAAAGACGTATTATAGATCGTGGATTTATAAGAATATCGCGCGGAATAATTGAGCAAGTATCTGCAGGGTCTATCTCAAGCAAACTAAGTAGTGACATCGTGGTTATAGATGCGTCAGGCCGACTTGTTTTTCCAGGACTGATTAACACACATACTCACATCTTTCAGACGTTGCTTAGGGGTATAGGTCAAGATTTGCCAGTATGGGAATGGTTTGCTGTTGCTCTTGATACAACGGTTGGACATTTGACACTCGAGGATTGTTATTTGTCAGCATTGGTAGGATCTTTGGAAGCAATCAAATCAGGTACTACTTGTGTGCTAGATTACAATTATCCACATCCTTTACCCAAAATGGCTGATCAAACGATTCGTGCTTTCTCTGAGATAGGCATACGCGGTATATTAGCGCGCGGGATTATTGATACTGGAGAGGCTCACAAAAGTATCGTGCAGTCTACTGAAGCAGAGATTAATGACTGTGAGCGGTTGATCAAAACGTATCACGGTCAGGGTGACGGTATGATCCATGTGTGGCTTGCTCCGTATACAATATTTAGCACTAGTGTAGATGGGTTCAAACGCGCCAAGGATTTGGCTGACAAATATAATACTAGACTTACCGTACACGCTGCTACACCTTCCACTATTCAGGCAGCTGAGGAGCTTTATGGAGTAGGTGATTTGCAGCATGAGGAAAATATAGGTTTTCTGGGGCCTAACCTATTAGCAGTTCATTGTACTACTGGTATCAGACAGGAATCATTGGAACAGTTGAGTAAATGGGGAGTTCAGGTTTCGCATAATCCTGCTAGTAATGCATATCTTGGTGAAGGTATTGCCCCTGTCAGAGATATGCTGGATAGTGGAATAAAAGTATGCTTAGGAACTGATGGTCCAGCAAGTAATAACAATATGGATATGATAGAAACGTTGAAGTTGGCAGCGCTAATGCAGAAAGTAGATGCATTAGACCCAGCCGCAATTAGTGCTCAGAAAGTGCTGGAAATGGCGACCATAGATGCTGCTCATTGTATAGGCCAATCTGATTTTCTGGGTTCAATCGAAGTTGGGAAGAAGGCTGACTTAATGATTGTTGATCCTTGGAAACCAAATAGTATTGCATTGCATGATCCGGTTGCTAGTCTAGTCTACAGTTGTACTCAGGAAAATGTAGATACAGTCATTGTGAATGGCAATGTGATTATGAAAGATAGGGTTGTGGAAACTGTCAGTGAGCACAGTATACTATTTCAAGCTCAAAAAGCTGCAGAAGAATTATGGCAAAGGGCTGGCATTAGTTTTTCAAGCAGATATCAACGTTATGTAAAACCTGCTTAATGATATTGATCTTAATAGTTAGATATAGGAGGTAGTAAATGTCTTTTAGTGAAACGTTATTGCAGCAAGCTGAGCCATATTTTGAAGTGCAAATGCGAAAACCTTTCCTGCAGGGAATTTTGGATGGAACCTTGCCAACTGAGAAGTTTCTATACTGGGTTAGGGTTGACTATCCATATTTAGTAAACTTCTCCCGTATCCTAGCCTTAGGTGTAGCCAAAGCTGATACGTTTGAAGATATGAGAGTAATGCAAGAATATCTACATTGGATCATTAATGATGAAATGGCGTTGCATGAATCATATGCAGCTGAGAATGGTATTACTAAACTAGATCTTGAATCTCAACAAATGGGACCGATCAAGTATGCTTACACACGCCATGAATTGTCTAGTGCATACAGTGGTTCAATGGGTGAACTCATTGCTGGAATATTGGCATGCATTGTGGGTTATCAAGTGGTTTGTCGTAAACTGGTTTCTTCAGCAGAAATCAAATCAGATAATCCATATAAAGACTGGTTGTCTATGTACTCCTCAGATGCTGATTTGGATACACATACCCAGAAAATAATAGCAATTTTTGATCGATTGGCATCAGAAGGAAGCAAAAATCTTCGAGTAAGTATGGAAGCCAAATTTATGGCTGGCGTTAGATATGAGACTATGTGTTGGGACGCATACTTTGATATGGAAGAATGGATTAATCACTAGAAGAATATGAAACAAGTATTAGGAAATTATTATGAAACTCAAAGATAAGGTAGCACTAATCACTGGTTGTGCAACTGGTATTGGTAGGAGTACCGCATTGTTGTTTAGTAAGGAGGGTGCTAAGGTGGTTTTGGCTGATATCTCCCAAGATGCTGAAGAAACAGCGCAAGAGATACGTGAATCTGGTGGAAATGCTGTTTTTGTCCAAGGTGATGTATCTGTTGCCTCTGATGCACAAAAAATGGTCGATACTGCAAATGAATCATACGGTTCAATAAACATTTTACACAATAATGCAGGTATCTTGCGGATCTGTGGCGATTTGTCTAAGACGGAGGAATCTGACTGGGATCGTATAGTTGACATCAATCTTAAAGGTGTATTTCTTGTATCCAAATATGTTATACCAGTGATGAAAGCTAGTGGTGGTGGGTCGATAGTGAATACAGCGTCCATGGCTGGTTGGACGGTTGGCATGGCTGGATTAGCAGCTTATTGTGCATCGAAAGCTGGTGTTGTAGGTTTGACAAAGTGTATGGCTCTTGAACTAGCTGAGTATGATATCCGGGTTAATTGTGTGTGTCCAGGAACTATAGACACTACTCTTTACCCAACGCAGTTTCTTAAGCATGGAGGTACACGGGATGAGCTGGATGCTGGTCAGAAAGCTCTTGCAGCTACAATTCCGCAGGGTCGTTATGGTACTTCTGCAGAAATAGCACAAGCAGTCCTATATTTGGCTTCGGAAGAATCCAGTTATGTAAATGGTCAAGCCCTGGTTGTGGATGGTGGTTTTAGTAATCAATAAATACATGTTGCAATATAAACGATAATTGAGGTGTATATATGGCCAAGTTAGGCTTGATGCTTGAAAGTCAGGAGGATCTCAACTGGGAGATATTATTTGGCATTGCAGAAAAAGTGGAGCAATTAGGATTCGAATCGCTTTTTTTGTCTGATCATTTGACTTCGGTCAAGGGAAACAAGCAACTAGATAGTATTCCCATTTGGCCTGCGCTTACTGCATTAGCTATGCGTACTGAGCGAATTAAAATAGGTCCGCTAGTTTGCTCGATGACGTTCCGGCATCCTGCGCAGCTGGCTAAAATGTCGGTTGCTGTAGACCAGCTTTCTGCGGGTCGGTTGGAGTTAGGATTGGGTGCAGGATGGTATGAAGAAGAACACGTTATGTTTGGTGTGAATTTTCCATCAGCGCGTCATAGGCTTGAGTTGCTTCAAGAAGGTATACAACTGATCAAAGCTTTATGGTCAGGTCAGTCAAGCAGTTTTGCAGGACAGCATTACCAATTAAGTGACTCAGAAATGCATCCCGCACCTGCTCAGTCAAGTGTTCCTCTTATTGTAGGAGGTATGGGAAATACCACTTTAAAGATAGCAGCTACACATGCTGATGAATGGAACTCTTATTATGTTAGTATAGATACTTATCGTGAAAAGTCACAGGTAATTGATAAGCATTGTAATTCTATAAATCGTGATCCGAGCACATTGCGGCATTCTTTGATGACCCCGTATGTCATTGGAAAAAATGATCAGGAGATTG
>CAWWAV010000025.1:0-8931 GCA_963934935.1 uncultured Anaerolineales bacterium | reverse complement strand
TCAGATTATTACCAGTTGTCTGATGCAGAAAAATTATACCCACTTCGTTATATGTTGGCTGTATATCCGACAAAAGATGACAAAGGTAGCAATATACCTGCAGTCACTCACTTTGGGGGTACTGGACGTGTGCAGACCGTGCGTAATGAATGGAACACTCTTTACCATAGTGTGATTGAGAAGTTTTGGGAAAAAACGGGTGTCCCAGTAGTGTTGAACACTTCATTTAACCTCCGTGGTGAGCCCATAGTGAACACTCCATCAGATGCAATTAGCACTTTTTCTCGTAGTGGAATTGATTCATTATATTTAGGCAATTATTTGATAAGAAAATGATAAGGATTGCATGGTAATGAAACAAATATTTTTTGATGGTAAAGGAAATTTGCATCTCAAAGATGTGCCTAGTCCATCTCTGACGCCTGGGAATATATTAGTTCAAAATGCAAGCTCCTTAATTTCGACTGGCACTGAAGCTATGGCCCTCTCAGGTGGTGGGAGTCTGATAGGTAGCGCTTTGCGCAGGCCAGAACTCGTTCGTCGTGCACTTAAGCTTGTGTCGGATAGAGGTATAAAAAATGCATTAGGAGTAATAAGAGATGCTTCCGAGACTTGGTACCCTTTAGGCTATAGCTCTGCAGGTACAGTAATTGAGGTTGGAGATGAAGTAAAAGGTTTTGTAGCAGGCGATAGGGTTGCGTGTGCGGGTGCAGGCTATGCTAACCATGCAGGTACTATTTCTGTTCCAAGTAATCTTGCAGTCAAGGTCCCTAGTAACCTGTCTTTGAGGGAGGCTTGTTTTGCGACTGTAGGTGCTATTGCTCTGCAAGGTGTGCGACGTGCTGACCTAACTTTGGGAGAGAATGTGGTAGTAATTGGTACAGGTTTGATTGGGCTTCTTACAGCGCAAATTTTGCGAGCAAACGGTTGTGCAGTGATATGTGTTGATCTGTCAGAGTCTCGGTTGGCGATGGCTAAACGTTTGGGGTTTGAAAATGTTCTACTATCGGGAACTGATATTACCACTCAGTCTGTACTAGATCTAACAGAAAATGCTGGTGCCGATGCTGTGATTGTGACTGCGGCAACTAAGTCTTCCAAACCAGTCAATGATGCATTCAAAATGTGTCGAGAACGCGGTCGAGTTGTTGTAGTAGGAGCTGTTGGAATGGAATTGGAGCGGGAAGAGTACTACCGCAAAGAAATTGACTTACGAATTTCGCGTTCATATGGTCCAGGTCGATACGATTCGGATTATGAGTATAAGGGGTTGACCTACCCATTAGGTTATGTAAGGTGGACTGAAACTAGGAATATAGGATCATTTTTGGATTTGTTGGCTCTAGGCAATGTTAAAGTTGATCAGTTGATTAGTGCAGAATATTCAATTGATCAAGCAATGTTAGCCTATGAAGAGGCTACAAGTGATGATGCGGAAGTAATTGGTGTGGTGTTGACTTATCCAGAACATCAGCAAACTAAGAAAGCAGACAAAACTTGGAGACTACCTTCAGTAATTGATGCTAGAGATGATCGCGTGAAGCTCATGTTGGTCGGTCCTGGGCATTTTGCTAAAGCAGTTCATTTACCTAATCTAAAAACATTGTCTAAAAAAGTTTTCGTACAGGCTGTGGTTGGGGGCTCAGGAGGTAGTGCTAGGCAGGCTGCCGAAAAGATTGGTGCTCCTATAGTTTCTACTGATATCTCCGATGTGATTCTAAAAGAAGATCTAGATGCGGTACTGATTTCTACTAGACATAACTTGCACAGGCAGCAGTGCATTGCAGCTGCTGAAGCTGGCAAACACATATTTGTTGAAAAGCCTCTCGGGTTAACTGTTGACGAATGCATTGAAGTTTTGCAAGCAGTGGAAAAAGCGCAGGTATTGTGCACTATCGGTTTCAATCGGAGATTTAGCTCTCTGTCCATGAGTTTGCGGGAAAGTATATCCAGCGTAACTGGTCCTAAACAGATCATATATAGAGTCAATGCTGGTAGATTACCACAAGGACACTGGTTGCTTGACCCTGAAATAGGAGGCGGACGTTTGATTGGTGAGGGGTGTCATTTCTTTGACTTTATGTCTTGGATGTTGAATGCTGATGCTTCGTCAGTGACGGCACAGTCGACAGGAGATTCGTCTGACGATGTTTCAGTCGTCGTAAAATATAATGATGGTAGCGTTGGCACTCTTATATATACCGCTTTGGGAAGTATAGGTTTCTCTAAGGAGCGAATTGAGATTTATGCAGGTGGCGGAGTTGGAGTGATTGACGATTTTCTTTCACTGTCATTGCATCACCTGCCAGGAAAGTCACGGAAATTACGTGTTGCAGACAAAGGTCATTTAGCTTTGCTAGATAATTTTCTGAGCGCTATTCGAGGAGACAAAGCATTGTCTGTGAATGCGTTAGATGGTCTGAACGCTACATTATGTGCACAGGCAGCACTAGAATCGCTGTCTTCTGACAGCAAAGTGTCTCTAACGTCTAATCTTTAGCGTGAGTTATTGTTTCAATATGACAAAGTTTCAAATAATTAGCAACCATACGTCAACCTTGTTGATTTTTTAGAGAATGATTACTGGCAAAGACATACTGATTCTTTCAACCCAAGATTGGGATGCTTTACCTACAAGAAAACATCACTGGGCACGCAAGTTAGCATCTCGTGGTAATAGAGTTATTTATGTCGAGCAACAGATGCACCTATTGGGGTGGTTGGCAGACATTGGAAATCAGTACAAGCGTATTTGCTCATGGATGTATGGTCCGCGGATTGTGTCTGAAGGTCTATGGACATATACATTACCCATTGTATTACCATTTTTCCAAGTTTTTAGATTTGTAAATTCTTTGAACAACTCACTGTTAATCCCAATTATCAGGTGGGCACTACGAAGAATTGGTTTTAATATTGATATCTTGTGGGTGTACACACCTCATGCTGCCGGTCTTATAGGTAGATTCGGCGAGGAATTTGTAATTTATGAGTGTGTTGATGATTTTACCGCTACTCGTGGTTTTGTTCGAAGTTCTACAATAGGAGCGTTGGAACGAGATTTATTGAGTATAGTTGATCAAGTGATCGTTACACATCCTGGTTTGCAGGAAGCCAAATCTGGAATTTCTCGAAGATTGGCTCTAATACCAAATGGAGCTGACCTAAGACATTTTGCTCTTGCTGGCCATCAGGACACTATACCGCCTAAGGAAGTATCTGAATTACCCAAACCTGTGATTGGATTTCATGGCTGGATTCAATATTGGATAGATTTTGATTTGATCGCATACGCTGCTCATAAACGCCCGGATTGGTCATTTGTTTTTATTGGGCCTATTGAACCATTAGCTCAAGTTAGAAAAGTTCGCGGCTTATCAAATGTTCATTTTTTAGGTAAAATGCCATACGAAAATATCCCAGCATTAATTGCTGGATTTGATGTCTGTATTAATCCGTTTGTGATTGACAAATTATCTGATACTGTCAGTCCTATAAAATTGTATGAGTATTTGGCATCAGGCAAGCCAGTTGTTTCGGTTGATATGCCTGCTGCTAGAGAATTTGCTAATTTGATTTCTATTGTGCATACACCCGATGAATTTGTTGCTGCATTAGAAGATCAAATAATAGCGAACGAAAAAGAAACAATTCTGCATGATATAGAAGCACGCCAGAAAGCTGTGACAGAGTATTCTTGGGACGCACGTTTTCAGCAGGTAGAGGATGTAGTTGGGAAGAGTATGGCAAGTCAGTCTGAAACATGAAGAGATTTGTTATCCGTGATATCAATGATTGATGCGAAGATATTAGTAATCATTCCTGCTTATAATGAACAAGCTAGTATAGCGAGAGTTATAGAACGCGTTAAAGAAAGTATTCCAGGAGCAGACATAGTTGTAATCAATGATGGTTCTCATGATTCTACTTCATTGGTAGCTTACGAATCTGGTGCAAAGGTAATTTCTCTGCCATACAATCTGGGTATAGGTGCTGCAGTGCAGACTGGTTTTATACTAGCGCAGGCTGGGAATTATGAGATTGCAGTACAAGTTGATGGTGATGGCCAGCATGATCCTTCAGAAATCGAGGTACTAATGAGTAGATTGATTGCAGATGAATGCGACGTGGTAGTGGGCTCTAGATATCTGACTGATCGTGGTTATGTTACTCCATTACCGCGTTTGCTAGGCACCAAGATTTTGGCCGCATATGTTTCCCTGCTTGCCGGACAAAAATTTTCCGATACCACATCTGGTTTTCGTGCTAGTAACAGGCGTGCAATAGAAATTTGTGCAGAAAATTATCCAGCTGATTATCCTGAGCCTGAATCGCTTCTCACATTCCGTAAGATAGGCTTAAGGGTTTCTGAAGTGCCTGTTCATATGAGCAAGCGATATGGTGGAAAGAGTTCAATAACACCTTTTTGGTCAGCTTATTACATGATAAAAGTCATTTTGGCTGTGACGATTTTATCACTTCGTCGTGCACCGCGAACCGAGGATATATCATATGTTCACTGATAGGCTTACATTACTGGTATTTGTCGCTGCACTAGGATTGCTGTTATTAGTGCTAGAAATGGTCAGACGGAGGGCTCTTGCAGAGAAATATTCTCTATTGTGGCTAATAATGTCCGTAGTAATACTTTTGTTAGCTATTGCGCGTCCAGCGTTAGATCGTATTGCTCTAATGCTTGGTATATATTATGCTCCTTCAGCGCTTTTTGTGGCAGGATTTGTGGGATTACTTGTTATCCTATTATACTTTTCTGCAGTAATTACTCAGCTAACGCGTGAGGCTCGTATCGCTGCTCAACATATTGGTATATTACGAGAGCGTGTGGATGAGTTGGAAAAGAGTAGACAACAGTTTTCTGATGAAAAATGAATTTCAAGTAGGTCAAAAACTTAATATAAGAAGTCTCGAACCACTGCTTCCATTTCAGCGTCGCACACTGATGTTCACAGTGTGTTTGTCTCTAATTCTCCGTTTAATCTGGATTATGTTCTTAGATCCCGAACCTAGACTAATTGGTGGTGATGGACCTTTCTATTTGCAAGTGGGTGATCAAGTTGCTAGGGGACTGGGACTAACCTATGGTAACGATCCAGTTGCTGTCGTTGGGCCGGTATATCCAGCCTATTTGGCATTTCTTCAAATAGTTTTCGGGTTTGAAAATGTGGTGGTTGCCGCAAGATTCGGTCAGGCTCTGATGGGTGCTTGCCTAACATTACTAGTATTTGATCTGGGTAGGCGATGCATTCGATCGGAGGTTGGTATTGCAGCGGCAGTATTATTATCAGTTGACTTACGCTTCATTGTGGAAAGCGGATCAGTATCCACGGAAAGTTTGCTGACAATATTGTTAATGCTTAGCATATGGTTATATGTGGTAGCTATTGAGAGGGATAATATCAGAATGTGGATATTGGTTGGTGTTTCCACAGGAATCACCACTCTAACGCGTGGAATTGTGCAGTTATTACCATTAATATTCCTTTTGCATCTATTTTTGTTAAGGAAAGAGTTGCGAATATGGCGTTCTTGGGCATGCTTGGTATCGGGATTTGCTATAGTAGTCACACCCTGGATAGTGCGAAACTGGGTACTATTTGGGAGTCCCACAATTGTACAAGGGGGAGCAGCACATTTCTGGATGGGTTCGCAAGGAGATGGTCGGTCATTGAGAAGGCAAGAAATGCTGGATAAGATTTATGATTTACGCATAGGCAATGGTGGTGCTGATCGATATAGCTATATTAATGATGCAATCAATATTATTGTTTCAGACCCGATTGGTTTCTTGCGCTTAAGGACAGCTCGATTGGGTGAGGCTTACCTGCAGCCGTTTGGAACTGTATCTGTAGGTGTGGTTTTTGGTGACGAAAGCATAAAGGATATGGTATCCAGTAATTCTGACCAAGCTCGCATGGATACAATTAAATCGCCTGCATTTTTTCCCAAACTTTGGATATATATCATCCATTATGGTTCTATTGCATTATCAGTACTATACATGATTATGCAGAGACGAGAATTTATGCAATGGAGTATTTTAGCAATAGTAATTCTGTGTTTTAGTGGAGTTTATGCTCTATTGACCATTATTCCACGCTATATATTTCCTATAATGCCCCTGTATTTAATTATGGCAGCATACGTAGTAGTGGATTGGGGTTATAGAGGTAGAAAATTTCTTTGGCCGATGTCTGAACGCAAATCATCTGTTGTAACTTCCTCAACTGAGGTGCCTAGGCTGTGAATCGAATTGTACATATTATCAAGGCTACGGGCATAGCTGGTGCAGAGCAGCACTTAATTACTATGTTGCCAGAGCTAGATAGACAGAGTTTTGATATTTATGTAATTGTGCTCACTGAACCCAAAAAACCTGTTGACAACCTTTTGCGTGCATTGCATCAGGCCGGTGTGACTACTCAAAGAATGATTATTAATAGGCATGTTGACCCAAGTTTAGTTATTAGGCTAATGCTTCGATTGCGTGATTTAGCTCCATCAATAGTACACACACACCTAATTCATGCTGATTTTTACGGTACTATAGCTGCTCGCATGGCAGGTATACCAGCAGTAATATCATCACGTCATAATGATGATCCTTTTCGTACTCAATCGTCATTGTCGGTTTTGCTAAGAATAGTCAACAGATATACTAATCGTTTTATAGCTATATCTGAAAGAGTACGAGTTTTCACTATTGAGAAAGAGAAAGTGCCAGACTCTGTCATTGACACGGTGTACTATGGGTTACCTGTCTCTGAACAAAACAGAGAAGTTATTGATGTGAGAGTTGAATTTGGACTATCTACAGGTCCGATATTAGTATGTGCGGCGCGTCTGACTGAGCAGAAGGGTCATAAATGGTTACTTAGAGCTTTTAGGTCTGTTGTTGATCAGTTGCCTGAGGCATCACTACTTTTGTTGGGCGATGGGCCTTTGCGCAAATACTTAGAAGATACTGTAATCGAACTAGGTATTTCAAAGAATGTTAGGTTTGCAGGTTGGCGTACAGACGTTATGGATATTTTGCCTAGCACAGATTTGTTTGTGCTAGCTTCAGAATGGGAGGGATTTGGTTTAGCGCTATTAGAAGCTATGTCTCTTTCTCTCTCTATTGTCGCAACTGAGGTAGGAGGTATTCCAGAAGTTGTTCTGGATGGTAAAACTGGCTGGTTGGTAAAATCTAAAGATAGCGATGCGCTTGCTGGTAGTATACTTGCAGCACTAAGGTCACCCTACAAAATGTTAGAGCGTGGTCGACGGGGGAAATTACGAGTACAGAGTGCATTTTCAGTGGAAAAAATGATTGTTGATACTGAGAAGATATATAATTTATTGCTCACACAAATCTTGTGTGTCAACACTATCAATTCCGGACATGATGTGTCTTCTAATCATGAAGGTATAAATAGGGATACGGTGTAAAGTTGAAATATCTTGTAACTGGTGGAGCCGGATTTATAGGGTCTAGCATAGTGTCTGCTCTTGTAGATCAGGGACAGGATGTGCGCGTAGCTGACAATTTTTCTACAGGTCGTAGACGCAATCTTGCTATGGTACGGGATTCCATAGAGATAATTGAAGGAGATTTGGTAGAGTTAGATTATGCGCGCAAGGTCGTAGATGGAGTAGATTACGTGGTACATCAGGCGGCTATTCCTAGTGTACCTCGCTCGGTGGATGATCCTATTGGAAATAATCAAGCGGGCGTTATTGCCACATTGAATTTGTTGGTTGCAGCACGTGATGCTGAAGTGCTGCGAATGACTTATGCAAGCTCATCATCTATATATGGAGAAGCTCGCGATAAGGGAGCCAAGAAGGAAGGTATGTTGCCTGCGCCTTTGTCGCCATATGGAGTAAGCAAACTGGCTTCGGAACAGTACTGTATGGCTTTTTATACAGTCTATGGATTTGAGGTAGTAGCACTGCGTTATTTCAATGTGTTTGGTCCAAGACAAGATCCAGCATCGGAATATGCAGCAGTTATTCCACGTTTTATCACTGCTCTATTGCAAGGAAATTCTCCAAAGATATATGGCGATGGTGAACAGACTCGCGATTTTACTTATGTTGGTAATATTGTTGATGCTAACATCCATGCGCTGAGTCATGCGGAGGCACCAGGCCAAATATTCAATATCGCGATGGGGTCCGGTAGTAGCCTTAATAGTTTGATAAAAATTTTACAAAAGTTAACTAATGTCACGATAGATCCAGATTATACAGATGCAAGACCTGGCGACATAAGACATTCATATGCTGATGTTAGTAAAGCTCTGAACGTGCTTCAGTTTAAGTCAGAGGTAAGTGTTGTAGATGGTCTTCGAAGTACTATAGATTGGTATCGGACCTTGAATGGCAGTTACAACCTCAAATGACATATGATCAAATCAGGAATATTACATATTATCGCACGTATGAATATTGGTGGTCCGGCATTGCATGTCGCACAATTATCCTCTGGGTTAATGCAGAAAGGTTTTGAAACAACATTAGTATCTGGTCGACAGGCGGATACTGAGGGCGACATGACTGATTTAGCCGAAGAGTATGGACTGAGATTTCATCTATACAACAATCTTGGCGCTAGATTATCACCATGGAATGATTTGTACGCTTGCAGTAGGCTCTGGAGGCTCATGAGGTTAACTTCTCCGAGAATAGTGCATACACACACGGCTAAGGCAGGAGCCTTGGGTCGTATAGCTGCTAAGCTGGCTAAAGTACCAATTATTGTCCACACTTTTCATGGACATGTATTTAGTGGGTATTGGGGATCGGGAATATCTAAAATAATTATTCTTATTGAAAGAATATTGGCTAGGGCATCAACTGTCATATTAACTGTAAGCGAATCAGTTAGGAATGAGTTGCTGCAGCACAATATTGCTCCACCCGAGAAGA
>CAWWAV010000024.1:0-9261 GCA_963934935.1 uncultured Anaerolineales bacterium | reverse complement strand
GTGTGCGCAGTTCGTGCAATCGAAGCAGCATGGGTATATAGCCCAAACACTAAACACGCTGAAGATT
The DNA here is from genome assembly GCA_963934935.1 of uncultured Anaerolineales bacterium. Classification (GTDB taxonomy): domain Bacteria; phylum Chloroflexota; class Anaerolineae; order Anaerolineales; family UBA11657; genus UBA11657. The sequence goes on along the minus strand of CAWWAV010000024.1, from coordinate 9,194 downwards.
TTGCATCAGAAATGAGTGGGAGTGGTTCTATCCCGCATGATTTGCATGTTGCCCCATCTTCTATGGAAGCTGTACAAAATGCAGATATCGTATGTACAGCAACCACTTCCAACACGCCTGTCTTCGATGGTAACCATATAAAGAAGGGCACGCATATTAATGCAATAGGCTCATTCACACCCAAAATGCAAGAGGTGGATCCTGTAACTATTAGTAAATCCTTAGTGGTAGTAGACTCACGGAAAAGCGTTTTAGAAGAAGCTGGCGACCTGATTATTCCTATTGAGGCCAATATAGTGAAAAAAGATCACATCCATGCTGAACTGGGTGAAATCATATCCAATACACTATTAGGTCGTACAAACAGAAATCAAATCACTTATTTTAAATCGTGCGGAGTAGCAGTCCAAGATGTAGCTGCTGCTCAGCTTGCAGTACAAGAAGCAAAACGATTAGGTCTAGGGACTGTTATTTCATTGTAATTTACAAATAAATCCAGCGCTATAATTAGCGAGCATAACCCTGCATGCTATAATCGATTGAGTATATTGTTCTTGGTATATTTGGACACTCTAGTATTAAGAAATAGCATTAACATTAGCAGTAGTAAATTAAAATTGTTGACATAATTGTCAGTGAACTTTAGTGCGGTCTAGCTGCGACCAAATACATAGGATGACATAGAAATGGGGCTTGAACTGAACAAACTGTCGGAACAAGTTAATAAAATGGGCGCTACTGTAGCATCTCGTTCTGCAGAAATAGAAGCTCGACTTCCAAAGGCGCGTGCAACTCTGGAGAAGATCACCAACAACGATCCAGTACTTGAGAAAAAAATAGAAAGAGCACTGTCTATGCACTGGACTGGAGCCATCCCTACTTCTGAACCAGTGCATGAGGTTTTTCCATGTCCGAAACACCCAGAACGAGCGAATATTGCGGCTGCAGATGGATCACAAATCTATCCCGACCGACATGGTATAGCAATTTATTATCTTATCAACACAGGTAGCATTATATTTCGTCACGGCTTAGACGAAGCGCCAATATGTTCATCTTATCCTAGTTTGTTCTACGAGGATCATGATCTATACCCTAATGAAGTTCTAATACCAAGTTCTTTAGTGAATGCACGGCGTGACATTGCAGAATTGCGCGAATTAGCACAGATTGCTGAAAGAGAAATCAAGACAGCACCTACATTACTAATGTTAGACAATGGATTGCTACTTTATCTAGGACTACAGACCGCGGAACACAGACAATCGGAGGAGATTTTGGGAGAATACCTGGAAACATTGGGTGAGATAGAGTCAACAAACGCTTGTATTGCGGGAGTAATAGACAGACCACGAGCTGCTAATGTGCTACGCCTACTCAGGCTATATGATATGGAAAATGACATGTTCAACACTGACGAATTACGCTCACTTGGTAATTACTCTCAGCTAACCGACCGAATGCTATTTGGTACACTGCAGCCGGGAGAAAGAAGTGCTATTTTTGTAAATGCATCTCCACAAAATCTCGAGAGATATATGCCCATGGGTCAAAAAATAATGTTTTACTACGTTAATGCTGGCACCAGAGATCAATCTGTAATATTGAGAGTAGAAATTCCAGAATGGGTAGCTAATCAACCTGACCAACTCTCATTAACACACTCAGGTATAGTAGAGCAGGCTCGTTTCGGAAATGGATATCCATATGTACTTATCCGATCACACGAACTTGCTGTAGTATCCTGGACAGAACGTGGACACCTTGATGAGATGGTTGGTGGCAGCATGCGTCGCAGCGGACTCTCTGCTGTTATATCTAGAAAAGCACAAGGAAAACAATGGACTAACAGTGCTAAACGGAGGTATGGGCAATGAGTGATATCAATTCTGAAGTAAAAGCAAATTCATCAATCCCAATTGGTAGAATGTTACGTAGCGACACAACAGGATTTACATTTGGATGCTTGCTACCAGAGCCGGAAGTGCCACTATTTGGAGATTTCGTCAAAGCACCTGCACAACAGGGGTTGACTGAAATCATAGGGATAATACATAATATCGTTATAGAGGATGATTTGTTCGTACGACAGCTTATAGCCGCTCCAGATTTACCGGAAGCTTACATCCAGGATCAACGTAGAAACAGGCAAATTCCAATAGAGGTTAGCGTACTATCAGTCGGATATTCGTCTGAAAACGGTATGATGCAAGGACTACCACCACAACCACCAGTCACCCTAGATTATATTAAGCACTGCTCACATAATGATATGATAACTTTTACAGATAGGCCAGATTACCTCGCACTAATACTCAACTCAAAGGAAACACCTGTGGAAGAACTAATTGGAGCAGCCTTACAACGTGCATCAAAAGCAAGACCTATTGAAGATCGGGCTCTTTTTCTGCTGCAGTCTGGAAAAGAGCTAGCAAGACTACTTTCGGATGACCTTTCAAAACTCGACTCAATACTGCGTCGTATACAGGTGAACACATGACCATAGAACTAGACTTTGAAAACGATTTTTCTGAAAATCAAGATAATGCAATCACTCCAGGTGTACGAGTCGGTACTGTAGTCGGGGGGTCATTATCTAAGGGTCTCATTGTAAAATTAGATGCTGGTGAACTACCAGGCAGTATGATTGAGCAGCTAGCTGTAGGACGATACGTGGTTGTGCGAGGTCTAACTGAACGCCGCTTTTTTTGCATAGTAACCGATGTTTCACTGGAACATACTAACCCATCTATAGAATCTAATCCTCCTGAAACAGCAGATATAGCCGAGATATATCGCAGCACACTAGCATATGGCAAAGCTAATGTAGCACCTATGCTAGTGCTAGAACGCGGCTCTAAGGAACCAAAGCCAGTCAAAACTATTCCTGCACATTTTTCAATAGTTGCGCAAGCAAATGAAGAAGATGTGGCACAAGTTTTTGGAAAAGAAGATAGCGACCATTTCTACATCGGCAATCCAATAGAAATGGATCAAGTTCCTATCAACGTTAATCTTGATAGATTCGTAGAACGTTCGTCTGGAGTATTTGGGAAAAGTGGCACTGGCAAATCATTCATAACACGCACACTTTTATCAGGAATAATAAAATCAAGTAAAGCATCATGCCTCATATTCGATATGCACAATGATTATGGTTGGGCTATCAAGAATGAACATGGAAGTGAATATAAAGGTTTACAACAACTTTTTGATGCAAATCGTGTAAATGTAATCACACTGGATCCAAAAACTTCGCAAGCAAGAGGAAACAGACATGATGGCGCATTACATATTCCCTACGATGCTATTGAACCAGAAGACATAGCCATGCTAGCAGGTGTACTAACTCTAAGTGAAGTTCAAGTCAATGCATTGTATTTCTTGCGACGACGTCTAGGACGTAAATGGCTACGCAAATTACTGTCCAATGATGAAAATGACCAGTCAGAACTCGATGAATTCGTCCAACAAGGCGACTTAATAAAAGGCACTCTAGGAGCCATTCAACGCAAGTTTGAGATTTTCAGACGCATGGGATTTCTCCAAACAAATGTGAGCGAGGATCTTGTTGAAACGCTATTTCAAAAACTTAACTCCGGCATCAGTATAGTGCTTGAATTTGGCACATATGGCGATAGTCTGCCAGCTTATATGTTTGTTGCAAATTACCTAACACGCAGAATTCATCATCGGTATGTTGACACAAAGAACAAAGCATTTGGGGACAAGGTAGATGAACCAAACCCGCTCATGATTGTAATAGAGGAAGCACACAAATTCCTAGACCCTGAGATATCTCGGCACACTATTTTCGGAACCATAGCTCGTGAGTTGCGAAAATACAATGTAACTCTTCTGGTTGTGGACCAACGACCAAGTGGCATAGATGATGAAGTAATGAGTCAGATAGGTACGCGTGTGACCTGTTTGCTAGACAATGAATCAGATATCCGATCGGTATTTTCCGGTGTAAGTGGAGCAAGTGCTCTGCGTGAAGTGCTAGCCCGATTAGACACACAACAGCAGGCACTTATTATGGGTCATGCGGTTCCAATGCCAGTGGTTATCCGGACAAGAGACTACGGACCAGCATTGTATGAAGAGATAAGCCAACGGGCAGATCAGATGCAATCTAATGAAGAAAAAGTTGCACAGGCTAAGACAGATTTATTTGGATAATGAAACGACTATGCTAAATTGTATTTTATATCGCATTACTTGCGAATCCGTATCAATGCTGAAGTCAGACAACAGAAAAGTCCCCTGATCAGGGGACTTTTCTGTTGTTTCATTAATGAATACTTTTGTTCTTATTCTTATTACATAAACTTCCGCAGGACAGTCTGCAATATGCCACCATTACGATAATAATCCACTTCTACGGGAGTATCGACACGCGCCGTTACCACAAATTCCACTGCTGACCCATCAGGTCTGACTGCCCTAACGACAACTTCCTGCAAAGGCTGTAAATCATTAGACAAATCTATGTCATAAGTTTCATTACCAGTAAGACCCAATGAACGCCATGTATCACCTACGGCAAATTGCAATGGAATTACACCCATACCCACCAAGTTACTACGATGTATTCGCTCAAAACTATTGGCAATCACAGCACGCACCCCTAGTAGCTGGGTGCCTTTAGCAGCCCAATCTCGGGATGATCCTGTACCATATTCTGTGCCAGCTATAACCACTAATGGGATTGCTTTGGTTTTATACAATTCTGCAGCCTCAAAAATTGTCATTGGGCTAGATACCTCACCTTTATCATCAAAACATACTGTGAATCCACCTTCCGTACCAGGTACCAATTCATTCTTGAGGCGTATATTGGCAAATGTGCCACGAGTCATCACTCTATCATTCCCTCGACGTGCACCATAACTGTTGAAATCCTCTGGTGCAACTCCATGTTCCATAAGGTACTGTCCTGCAGGAGATTCTTCAGAGAACTTACCAGCAGGAGATATATGGTCAGTTGTTATTGTGTCCCCTAGCAATGCTAATACACGCGCGCCGCTAATCGGAAGTATTTCGGGAACAGAAGATGAAACACTTTCGAAAAATGGAGGTTCCTTAATATAGTTTGAGTCAGCATCCCACTGATATAAATGGTCTGCTGAACCTGCAATCTGATTCCAGGTATCATTTCCATCGAATACATTGCTGTATTTCTCTAAAAAATGCTCAGTCTTTACTGAACTACTAATAGCATTTGCTATCTCAAGCTGAGTAGGCCATATGTCACGCAGAAACACTGGTTGATCATTATGCCCAACACCCAAGGGCTCGGAATACAAATCAACATCCACCGTACCTGCCAACGCATAAGCAACAACAAGAGGTGGAGAAGCCAGATAATTAGCTTTTACATGTGAATGTATTCGACCTTCAAAATTTCTATTCCCAGAAAGAACAGAAGCAGCTACCAATTCACTACCATCAATTACCTGTCTAATAGCCGGATCGAGTGGACCACTGTTACCTATACACGTAGTGCAACCATACCCCACGGTATGAAAACCAAGCTGCTCTAAATATCCTGTCAATCCCGCCACATTTAAATATTCGGTGACTACGCGCGATCCAGGAGCAAGAGTAGTTTTCACATGCTCCTTCACTGACAATCCCTTTTCGACTGCCTTTTTGGCCAATATCCCAGCACCCAACATAACACTTGGATTGGAAGTATTTGTACAAGAGGTAATTGCAGCAATCACTACAGATCCGTGGTCTATATCAACGTCTCGTGCAACCTTTGGCTTGCTTTCGTCATCATCTAGACCAAATCCACCCGTATCCACTGAAGAATACAACGAATGTCTAAACTTGGACTTCATATCCTTTAGTAAAATTCGGTCTTGCGGACGTTTGGGGCCAGCCATACTTGGTTGTACAGTGCTTATATCCAATTCTAATATGGTACTAAATTGTGGGTCCGGAGCATCATTGGTGCGAAAAAGACTCTGCTCCTTGCAATAACGCTCTACCAAATCGGCATCACGCCCTGTACGGGTCAAAAAATCGAGCGTTTCAGCATCTACTGGAAAATATCCCATTGTTGCCCCATATTCAGGAGCCATGTTTGCTATAGTTGCCCTATCCGGCAAGCTCATGCTATCAAGTGCTGGACCAAAAAATTCGACAAATTTTCCAACAACACCCTCTGCACGCAATTGCTCCACAATTGTCAGAGCCAGATCAGTAGCAGTAGAACCTTCGGGTAACACCCCATTTAACTTATACCCAACCACCTCCGGTGCAATCATATAAATCGGCTGACCAAGCATGACTGCCTCAGCTTCAATTCCTCCTACACCCCATCCAAGCACACCAAGCCCATTGATCATGGTCGTATGAGAATCGGTACCAACCAAACTGTCCGGATATATAACCAACTCATTTTCTACCTCAGATGCGACTACAACACTGGCTAAATACTCCAAATTCACCTGATGGATTATCCCAGTAGCTGGCGGTACCACACGTAGATTATCAAATGCATTACTGGCCCAGGCCAAACATTCGTAACGTTCACCATTACGCTTAAATTCCATCTCAGCATTCCGTGTCAACGCTAAACCATTGCCAAAATAATCTACCTGAACTGAATGATCAATGACTATATCGACAGGAACCATAGGATTGATTTTATTGGGATCAATTCCATGACGATCGAGTGCTGACCTCAAAGCTGCCAAATCCACTACGCTTGGCACTGCAGTGAAATCCTGCATAACTACCCTACCTGGCTTAAACGGAATCTCTGAAGCTCCATCGGCATCATTCCCCCATCTTGCAAGTGATTGCACATCATTAGCAGTCACAGAGAAACCATCTTCTGTACGCAAAAGAGCTTCGAGCAAAATCCTTATAGAATATGGTAATTTAGATATATTGCAGATTCCTTGCTTTTCAAGAGAATCAAGTCTATACAAGTTGGCACTACCTGCCTTGGATTTTATCTCACTCTTTGAACCAAAAGAGTCCGGATTTTTATACTTTTTCATAGCTATAGACGTGATTGCAAGCGATTACCATACTGCTTCAGGTAGTATTCCTTGAACTCGCCGCCCTTAATAGGTCTCCACCACCATTCATTGTCTTGATACCACTTCACAGTAGATTGCAATGCTTCTTCAAATGTTTTAGAAGGACTCCAACCTAATGACATCAATAGATTTGAGTCAAGCGCATATCTTTGATCATGTCCTGGACGATCCTCAACTGAGACAATAAGGTCACGAGACTTATCCACATATTTTAGGATTAATTCCGTCACTTCTATATTTGTCCATTCGTTACCTCCGCCCAAGTTATATACACCACCAGGTGAACCCTGATGCAATGCAACATCAATCCCAGAACAGTGATCTGTGACATAAAGCCAGTCACGCACCTGCAATCCATCGCCATAGAGTGGTAACGATTCGTTATCAATCGCATTAGTAATAAACAATGGTGCAATTTTTTCAGGATATTGATATGGACCAAATGTATTGCTACCTCGAGTTACTACAGTATTGAGACCATACGTCTCATGATAAGCACGTACAAGTAATTCAGCACCAGCTTTGCTAGCAGCATAAGGACTGTTGGGTTCAAACACATCTCCTTCTTTAAATCTACCTTCAACAATACTTCCATACACCTCATCAGTACTAACTTGATGCAAACGTTCCAATTTATGATCCCGAGCTGCATCAAGCAAAACATGAGTTCCCACTATATCTGTCTGGATAAATGCATCAGGCGACAATATTGATCTATCCACGTGACTCTCTGCAGCAAAGTTTACAATAGTATCAATTTGGTGCGTAATAATAACTTCATTAACTGTTTCACGGTCAGCAATATCGCCATGCACAAAAACATAACGAGGATTGTCCTGCACCTCGCGTAGGTTGTCTAAGTTACCTGCATAAGTAAGTTTGTCAAATACAAATAGATTGTAGGACGAATATTTGTCCAGCATGTAATGCACGAAATTGGAGCCTATGAAACCCGCCCCGCCGGTGACAAGTATATTTTTCACGGCATCCAGAAGTTGCTGTAGTCACCTAAATTCATCTTAATGGCCTTTGGTCGCCTAGTGGTGTGTCCTACCACAGCATTTCTACCTATCATACTATCTATTACTCGCATGGAGACACCTGAAATCTGTGACTTTTCCAACATAATTGAATGCTCAATTTCACAATTTTTGAGTACACAATCATGGTAGATAGAAGTATAGGGACCCACATAAGCATTCTCGATAACAGTGTTATCACCAATGATGCTGGGACCGCGAATAGTACTATTGATAATGCGTGCGCCAGGTTGCAGGGTCACTCGTCGACCAACTTCTGATGCAGAATCTATATCTGAAACTTCCGATACTTCGTGCACCATCTCATCTAGCACATGATCATTAGCACTCAGCATATCTAATGGCTTACCAGTATCAATCCACCACCCAGTATGTATATACGGATGAACTGTATGACCATTCGTCAACAACCATTGAATTGCATCGGTAATTTCCAATTCACCTCTATCAGATGGTCTGATATTTTTTACCGCTTCAAAAATGCTAGCATCGAACATATAAATACCTACCAAAGCCAAGTTTGATGGAGGATCTGCGGGTTTTTCAATAAGCCTTTTTATGGCCCCATCATCATCAAGCACTGCCACTCCAAAATGCTGAGGATCTGGAACCTGTGTAAGCACTATCTGACTATCCCATTGCGAATGAGCAAACTGTTCAATAAGACTGCTAATACCACCTTGGATAACATTATCACCTAAAAACATGACAAACCGATCATTACCAATAAAATCCTCTGAGATTTTCACCGCATGTGCCAAACCGGCGGGATTGTCTTGAGGTATAAAAGTAACATTAACACCCCATAAGCCCCCATCTCCTACTGCATCTTCAATCTCAGCACCTGTGTCACCAGTAACCACACCAATTTCCGTGATACCTGCATCTCTGATGGCTCTAATAACACGAAAAAGAACCGGCTCGTTGGCTACAGGGATAAGTTGCTTTGCACGCGTATAAGTTAGCGGATAAAGGCGAGTACCTTTGCCTCCAGAGAGGATCAGTCCTTTCATAAATATGATTTCATACTTGAGTCTACTGGTGCATTGTTCAGTACCGCACCAACTATTCGTGCACCCACTTGTTCGAGCAT
>CAWWAV010000023.1:0-9430 GCA_963934935.1 uncultured Anaerolineales bacterium | reverse complement strand
CCAAAAGGATGTTCAACCTTATAAACATGCTCTCCGGTTCCTACAATAAAATTATGCAACGTGACCTTTTATATTTTTCCCTAACAACTACTGTGATTTTATTACTGCTCTCATTGTATCAGACCCCTTCGATTTCAAAATCTATTTCAGATATCTTATTGTATTGGAGTACTTTAGGATTGTGATCTACATCAAGATCTTTTGATAGAAATCCTTGTCCGGTCTGATAGTTCACCAACTGCGTTGGATTAGGGCTCGAATTGATAATTAGAAAGATCGCACCGACATCATTTAGAACATATCTATCAAGAGAATGCCAAGTACCCCTCCTAAAACAGTATCCTACAGTGGGATCAACAAGGAAAGCACGTACATCTTCTGGAGATGGAATATCATGTAGGTTATCTGGATCAGTTGGGGCAGCTACACATACTACAGATGTTCCGCCGCTTAATTGCACAAAACTCTGTGTCACCCCAAAATGCCGCTCAAGTTGGTGAAATCTCAGATCACTTTTCGGCTGCCAAATCACCTCCACTGTAGATTTACCATCATGGTCATATGTGGTTGGAGAGATGATGCGATGGTCAGTAGGTTTTTCAGTAGCATGCCAAAGTTCACCAAAAGGCTTAAAGCTTTCCTCCTCCATAAGTTCAACTGTGAGCGAATAAGTTTTGGTCATATAAATCTTATTTTCCTTCTCTCATATAATTGTTCCCTTCAATTTATAGATTCCATTATTTTGTAAATCCCACCCGCATAATCAACCACGTAAACCTCACCCACTTCATCCTCACCAAAAGAACTAATCTGAAGATCACTCTCGATGAGCAATGACTCGTTCCACTTGCCAGCAATTGTCCTAGATAATTCCCAAATTGAACCAGAGCAGAAATCTCCATATACGTATGATCCTTTCATGTGAAGAAGAGCTTCTCCTCGATATACATATCCACCTGTCACCGAGCATGCACTATTAGAGTGTTGATAATCTACTATTGGTGCCAAATAAAGTTCAGGATCGCACCCCAGACGATAACAGTCACTACCTTCCATATTACTCCAGCCATAATTTTCGCCACCCAGGCTATCAGCTGACTGAAAGTTAATTTCCTCCCAATCATTCTGTCCAACATCAGCTATATAAAGATCGCCAGTGATTCGATCAAAACTGAAACGCCAAGGATTACGCAAACCGTATACCCATATCTCAGATCTTGCCTCCTCATTGGCAACAAACGGATTGTCTGATGGCACAGTATACCCAACAGGACTTTCAATACTCACTCTAAGAATTGAGCCCAACCAAGTCGCTAAATTTTGTCCGTTTTGTTGAGGATCACCTGCTAGACCACCATCCCCTAAGCCAATATAGAGATTTCCTTCCGGACCGAAAGCAATCTGTCCGCCATTGTGGTTGCGATATGGCTGAGATTGTGTTAACACCTTGATCCCACTTTGGTAATCCGCACGATTAGCATCATCTGAAACAAAAAATTTCATGACTACAGTGTCCCCATTGTTGTCCGAGTAATGAACAAAAAACTGTCCGTTATCAGAATAGTTGGGGTCGAACGCTAATCCTAACAAGCCTTGTTCTGAGGAACTACGAGTTATTCTATCGTTCAGATCTAAAAATGGGGTGCCCAAAACTTCACCACCACTTACTATATAGATAGCACCATTTTGCTCGACAACAAACAGTCTACCAGTGCCATCGCCAGCGTGTGTGACATAGATTGGCTTCTGAAATCCATCGACTACTAATTCTAGTGAATAATTCACCACCGGCGACTTTATAGGTGTACTGGTTATAGCCAAACTAGTAGGACTTCCGATACTATCATTATCTGATGTATCCAAGTTTGTGAAGGTCGCACAAGCGTTGAACAAGCCCAACAAAATAGATAGGAAAATTAATTTTCTAATTTCGATCAAAATATGCAACCTATCCATACGAACCACATTTGTTAACCGCCACAACACTCACAAGAACGTAGACTAAGTGATAAATTCACGTAATAATTTCTTTCTTCTTATTAAGTCTAGAAGCATCAAAAATCGCAAAAGGAAGGTAGCACATTGTTGCTATTAACAGGGCAACCACTGGTAACCAAAAAATGTATCCTGGCCAAACATCAAGAAAATCAGCCAGTGTAGGCACAACAGGTGCCTGCATCAACAACATGTAGTTTCCACCTGTAACTACATTGATAGGATAAACAACAAGTGCATAAAGCATTGTTATCAGAACTGTCTTACGCAACGAGCTCCAGGTAGGTCTTACTCTCTCAACAATTAGCATCCACAACACTGCTAGTATAACCATACCGTGGCTAGCAAAATACCAAACATAATGAAAGTGCGGAAAATTATACCCTCGCAAATCAGGAGTTAATATAGCCTGCACGGCTCCAGCAATACCCCAAAAGTATAGTACCTCAAATGTACTGTAATTACGCTTAATTAACATAAATATACTTAATATTGCTCCAACACTACATAGGTGCAAAGGTAACGCATGATTAATATGCCAGACCCCTACTATTAAGGCCCAGACATGCCAAGATATTTCTATTAATATTAGGAGACCAGCAAGTCCAAGTCTCAATCTATTGACTTTTTCCAGATCATTGCAAAATTTTGCGTACCACAAGACTATTATTAAACCGAAAGTTATAGTCAATAAAGCATATATATGATATTCAGACAGTATATAAAAATCGCTCTCCGAACCATTAGGTGAAAAAAATGCTCTCAAAGGTACCTCACCGAAATTTGTACGTACTTATCATTCAGTTAACATTCGACGCAATTATACGTTGATGTTATTAGATATATGCAAGAAAACCAATAATTGTCGCTATATACCGTCTACAGGTATACTCGCCACTATTGACAAGAGCGTGAAGCCTGATAAAATGATGCCATCATGAATAACTCGCTGATTATGCGTCGCGCTCGTAGCACCTACATGACCAAGCGTCTGGCGCGCAGCGTTAACTAGTAACGCAAGTAGTATAGATATATATAAACCGCCAGATCAAATCTGGCGGTTTTTTGTTTTTAGGAGAACATTGTGATTAAAGCAGGTATTTATGGAGCAACTGGATATGCTGGAGCAGAACTGATCAAAATTCTATCGGGTCATTCTGAAGTGGAAATTTTATTTGCTGCTTCAAAGACATATGCTGGCATGAATCTAAACAGCATACATCCAGATGCACCAAACATTTTGTTACAAGACACTGAGAAGGTAGACTTACACCAAGCTGATATAGTATTTCTATGTTTGCCTAGCTCAAAAGGTATGTCAATAGCAGTCGATGCACTACAAGCAGGAGTAAAAGTAATCGACCTCAGTGCAGATTTTCGACTTAATGATGCCATTGAGTTCAAAAATTGGTATGGTGCCAGTCATGTAGCTCCAGATCTGCTTTCAGAGGCTGTCTATGGACTGAGTGAAGCTAATAGATCAAAATTGGTGGACGCCAAACTCATAGCTAATCCTGGATGCTATCCAACCAGTATTCTCCTACCAATATGGCCACTTACAGTCAACGATATGTTCGATAACAACCGCCCAATAATAGTTGATTCAAAGTCAGGTGTATCAGGTGCAGGCAGATCTCCTAAGCAGCACCTGCACTTTGTGGAGGTATCAGGAAATTTCCAACCGTACAAAATAGGTAGAGTGCACCGTCATATTCCGGAAATGGAACAACAATTATCTCATTGGAATTCTAGTGTACCTGAATTAATATTTACACCACATTTATTACCGGTTACACGCGGCATACTATCTACAATTTACTTGCCAATCGCACCAGGAACTAAAGAAGACGACATTCGTGCAATACTTGGTGAAACATATTCTGATGAACCTTTTATCAAATTACTGCCCTCGAATCAGAATGTCAGTCTGGCTCATGTATTGCACAGTAATATTTGTGTATTTGGAGTGAACTTAACCCGTGATACTCTAATTATTACTTCGGCTATTGACAATCTTGTGAAAGGAGCTGCTGGTCAAGCTGTACAGAATATGAATATTGTTTATGGAATCACTGAAACTTGCGGCCTAAAATGATGGAAACAGCATAATGAAAATACTAAAAATCGGTGGTGACCAGATTGCTGATAGCGCTTTTTTAACTCTACTGGCAACCACTATAGTAAATAATGATACGCCTACTGCTATTGTGCATGGTGGCGGTAATGACATTGCAGACCTGCAGAAACGTTTAGAAATGGAAGTAGTGCATATAGACGGTCTCAGGATTACAGACCCAGCATCACTCCAAGTAGCAGAAATGGTACTGTCAGGTACAATCAATAAAAAGCTGGTTTCTGGTCTTATAGCTGCTGGAGTTGACGCGATAGGTATCAGTGGAATAGACAGAGGTCTATTTCGATGTAACAAGAAGGCTCATCCTAGCGTTGATTTAGGTCTGGTCGGAGAGATACAAAAAGTAAGACCAGAAGTTGTGCACGACTTAGTCCAAAACAATATTACACCTGTAATCTCTCCTATATCATTAGGCACTGACGGTAAACACTATAATGTTAATGCAGACGAAGCAGCTGCTGCTTTAGCTGTAGCAGTCAAAGCAGACAAATTATTCTTCGTTTCAAATGTGCCTGGAATAATACAAGACAACAGCGTTGTCACTACTCTAAATCCCACAACAGCTATTAAGCTCATTGAGCAAAAAATAATTAAATCGGGCATGGTACCCAAGGTCCTATCGGCTATTCAGGCAATCAACGCAGGCGTCAACCAAGTTAGGATAGTTGACTATAAAGGACTATCCCAAAACACAGGCACCACAATACTATCTAAGGGTTCCGGAAATCAATTATCTAATGCCGACAAAGAGACTTCCAATGTAGTAGCTGCTGAAGCCAAATTCGTGGTCTCAACATATTCCCGACCGTTGCCCGTTTTCACACATGGCAAGGGCGCCTATTTGTTTGACTCAGAAGGAAGACGATATTTAGATTTCACAGCAGGTATAGCTGTAACTGCTTTGGGACATTCCGACAAAGAATGGGTGGAAGCAGTCTCCCGGCAAGCCGGTAAACTGACACACGTTAGTAATTTGTATCACACTGAACCACATGTTGAACTCGCTCAACACCTAACACAAAATTCATTTGCTGATCGAGTATATTTCTGCAACAGCGGAACTGAAGCAAATGAAGCAGCATTTAAATTTGCACGAAAATGGGCCCGCACTAATCACAATACCGATGATAAAACGGGGATTGTAGCATTTAAAGGGGGGTTTCACGGGAGGACTACAGGGTCATTAGCAGCAACATCTAAGGCTAAATATCGATCGCCATTTGAGCCCCTAATGCCGGGGATAAAATTTGCCACATTGAACGATGTAGAATCGGCCCACCATGCTATTACCGAGGAGACATGTGCCGTAATAGTGGAACCGATACAAGGAGAGGGAGGAGTAAACCCTGCATCAAACGACTTCCTATCTGCTCTCAGAGATATCTGCGACAAAAACAACGCACTGCTAATATTTGATGAAGTTCAATGTGGATTAGCACGAACTGGGAATCTCTGGGCATACCAAAACAGCGATGTCAAACCTGACATAATGACATTAGCTAAACCTCTCGCTGGAGGCCTACCCATAGGTGCAACTCTCGTTACTGAAGATGTAGCTCAAACAATCCATCCGGGAGATCATGGCAGTACATTTGCAGCTGGACCATTAGTCTGCAAAGCTGCCCAAGTAGTTTTCAATAGAGTTTCACAACCTGATTTTATTGCCAATGTAGCAAGCATTGGTAATTATCTAAAACGAAGATTGCTAGAATTAGAGCCGCAGCAACTAGTGGAAGTGCGTGGCTCAGGACTATTAATTGGAGCTGAGTTTTCTTGCCCAATTGATCCACTCATTCAAGCAGCAGCTAAACGCGACCTACTACTAATAAGTGCAGGTGAGAATGTCCTGCGCTTGTGCCCCCCACTCATAGTAACCATGGAACAAGTCGATGAAGCAATAGAAATTATTGACGAATCGATTGGAATCATGGAAATTGATCAGGTCAATTAAAATGGATATTAGACCTGCACAAGCATCAGACATAAGCGGTATATTTGAACTAGTAAACCTGCATGCCGAACTCGGAGATGTGCTACCACGCACGCAGACTCAAATTGCAGGATCTCTATCCGACTGGTTAGTTGGAAGTTTAAATAACAAAATTGTTGCATGTGTATCCCTTTTGAGCTACAACAAAAATCTTGCGGAAGTACGATCATTAATTGTTTCCGACCAAATGCAGGGCATGGGATGGGGAGCCACACTTCTAGAGGCTATTATTGCAGAAGCTAAACATAGACAGATACCAAAGATATTCGCTCTCACACGAGCTGAAGGATTTTTCGAACGGGCTGGATTTTCGCCAAGTGATCGAAGTCATTTTCCCGAAAAAATATGGCGTGATTGCGATCAATGCCCAGTAAAAGATAACTGTGATGAGATTGCAGTGGAACTGCAACTAGAGAAAATGTCTCGTATATACCAAACACCAGGGCAGTCAGACACATTCATACTGCATCGAAAATAGAAAAAATGTGAAGGAGTATTATCCCCATGTCTAAACCTAACATAGATAAAGTCGTTTTAGCATACTCAGGAGGACTAGATACATCTGTAAT
The DNA here is from genome assembly GCA_963934935.1 of uncultured Anaerolineales bacterium. Taxonomy (GTDB): domain Bacteria; phylum Chloroflexota; class Anaerolineae; order Anaerolineales; family UBA11657; genus UBA11657. The sequence continues at coordinate 2,742 of CAWWAV010000023.1, read as the reverse complement.
TGTCCCTTGGCTGAAAGAGCACTATAAATGTGAAGTCATATGCTTCTGCGCTAACATAGGTCAGGGAGAGGAATTAGAAGGACTTGCTGACAAAGCACTAAAAAGTGGTGCCAGCAAGTGTATAGTAAAGGATTTACGAACCGAATTCGCGAGTGACTTTATCTATCCTATGCTCCAATCTGGTGCAATCTACGAACGTCAATATCTTATGGGAACTTCAATAGCTAGACCTCTGATAGCGAAATGGCAAGTGCTTATTGCCGAGGAAGAAAATGCCAATGCGGTTGCCCATGGCGCAACCGGTAAAGGTAATGATCAAGTACGATTTGAGCTAACATACAAGGCCTTGAATCCCAGCCTGTACGTAATTTCACCCTGGCGTGAATGGGATATTCGATCACGAGAAGATGCCATCGCATACGCTGCTAAACACAATGTCCCAGTGGAAGCCACCACCAAATCTATCTACAGTCGCGACCGCAATCTCTGGCATGTTTCGCATGAAGGAGGCCCACTAGAAGATCCTGCTACTGCAGCATCAGAAGACATGTTTTTATGGACTGTGTCACCAATAGATGCACCCGATACTCCAGAAATAGTTCAAGTATCATTTATATCAGGTGCACCTACAACTGTGAATGGTATCAACCTTGAGCCTGACACATTAATCGAAACACTAAATGCACTGGGCGCTAAACACGGTATAGGACGAATTGACATGGTTGAAAACAGACTAGTTGGAATGAAATCTCGCGGGGTGTATGAAACTCCAGGTGGAACCATTCTTTACGCAGCGCACCGCGAATTGGAATCACTTTGCCTTGACCGAGATACATCCCATTTCAAAGAACAAGTAGCTCTTAAATACGCAGAAATGGTCTATTTTGGACAGTGGTATCACAATCTACGCGAATCACTCCAGAAGTTCATCGAAGCTACTCAGAAGCCAGTCACAGGTTGGGTCAAGCTAAGTCTATATAAGGGAAGTATTACGCCAGTAGGAAGGGCAAGCATTAACAGTCTTTACCGAGAGGATTTTGCCACATTCGGTCAGGAAGATGTATATGACCAAAAAGATGCGTTGGGATTTATAAATTTATTTGGATTACCTATGAAAGTGAAAGCTATGATAGACAACAGTAGGGGTAAAGAACACGAGCTATCAGCACCAGATTATACGAAGTTTAAACGGGATTGAACTACAGATGACCATTAAGTTGAATGCTGATGGCACAGTCACAGATCCTCAAGGATTCCAAGTTGGTACCGCTACCTGCGGAATTAAAGCTTCAGGAAATCCAGATTTAATGCTGCTCCACTCAACAGAAAACTGTGCTGCAGCTGGTATGTTCACTACCAACCAAGTCGTTGGCGCTCCCGTAACACTTAACCGCGAGACACTAAAATCCAACACTACAAACATGCGAGCTATAGTAGCTAATTCAGGTATAGCAAATGCTTGTACCGGCAACCATGGATTAAATAATGCTATAGAAATGCAAAACATATCCAGCAAATCATTGCAATGTAATCCAAATCAAGTATTGGTGCTTTCCACAGGAGTAATAGGGGTCCAATTGCCTATGGAAAAAATTGGTAAAGGCATTCGAACTGCATCTTCAAACCTGTCTCACAATAGTGGTTACCATGGAGCAGAAGCAATTATGACCACAGATACAAATCCTAAGTACTGTGCAGTGGAAATTAAACTTCCAACTGGTACAGTTACCATAGGAGGTATTGCAAAAGGTGCCGGAATGGTACATCCAAATATGGCTACAATGTTAGCCTGTATAACTACAGATGCTCAAGTTCCAGAAACTATCCTTAATAGTGCTCTCAAGACCGCAGTCAACAAGAGTTTTAACAGAATATCAATTGATGGCGACACTAGTACAAGTGACTCAGTGCTTATAATGGCAAACGGATCAAGTGGAATTTCCTGTGCGCAAGGAGATTCTAGAAAAGCATTCACGGCTGCTCTCACCTGTCTCTCCACCAATTTGGCTAAACAAATAGTAAGAGACGGAGAAGGAGTAAATAAATTTGTTACTGTACATGTCACTGGTGCACCAAGCGTAAAAGCAGCCCATATAGTGGCAAATAGTATTGCAACCTCCCCACTAGTAAAAACTGCCTTCGCAGGTAGTGATCCAAACTGGGGACGCATTATAGTTGCGGCAGGTAAATCAGGAGTACCGTTTGACTCAAACAAAACTCAACTCTGGATTGGAAGTGATCTAGAAGACGAATTGCAATTAGTGAAGCAAGCTACACCATGTGATTACGACGAAAATGTTGCCCAATATATATTCTCACAACCTGAATTCTATGTACATCTAGATTTAGGAAATGGAGAATCTGAAATATCAGTTTGGACCGGTGACCTTACAGAAGAATATGTCAGAATAAATTCTGACTATAGAACATAACGGAGTATAGCCATGCAATTATGGGGTGGGCGCTTCAACAAATCTACGGATAAACTAGTGCAAATGTTTAATTCTAGTTTAGAATTTGATAAACGATTGTATGAAGAAGACATTACAGCTAGTTGCACCTGGACAAAGGGTCTCGAACAAGCTGGGGTACTCTCAAACTCTGAAGCCAAAACTATCCTGAATGGTTTAGAAAAGATACGTTTAGAGTTTGCTGACAAAAAATTTATATTCGATGACAATGATGAAGATATACATACAGCAGTTGAACGCAGATTAACTGAAATAATTGGCTCGGTTGCTG
>CAWWAV010000022.1:0-9511 GCA_963934935.1 uncultured Anaerolineales bacterium | reverse complement strand
ATTCATCAAAATTGTTGCCCCAATCTACCGTGTTTTTAGAAATGTCAAGCAACATCTCTTCGGCTGTCGCAGCTAGCTTAGCTTCAGTGTAACGCATAGCAGCGGGCGCATCACCATCAATTGATCCAAAGTTGCCTTGGCCATTTACCATTATGTATCGCATAGAGAAATCTTGAGCCATCCGCGCCATAGCGAAATACACTGCCTGATCTCCATGTGGATGGTATTTTCCTAGTACTTCACCAACTATACGAGCAGATTTCTTGAACGAAGAGTTTGATCGTAGCCCCATGTCATGCATTGCATATAGTATGCGCCTATGCACTGGCTTGAGACCATCGCGCACGTCTGGCAGCGCTCTAGCAACTATTACGCTCATAGCATAGTCTAGATACGCATCACGCATCTGGCCGTTTATGTCTGTGGTTTTAACCAAGCCAATTTCCATCATCCTCTCCCAAAAATTGCCGCCATAGCCGTTACAATGCCTTACACCAGCCCGGCCACTCTTTTAGTATCTTATTGTTAGCCAGTGTTATGCCAGTTTTACCTAAGGAACCCTAATATAGGAGGCAATCTGTATCAGTAATGATTATACTTTAGGAGTTTGTACTGTGCTATCTTACTAGAAACTTTTTAAAAGGTCTCTAGCTTTGTCTTGGCAACAATAGCAAGGCTATGTGTATAATTAATTGTACGTACTCGGTTCGAGTTTTGTTGTGGCTTTGGATTAGTTTGGAGCGTATAATATCAACAAAATGACAGACTCATTGGTCGCTCGTATTGTTGCAAAAATTCACTCGACTCCGCACAAACTAGTGTTTGAGTTCGCTGGTGCTGGCTCATTAGCGCTTGCTTGGCTCCATAGCCAGGGAGGTTCATCTAGGACTGTACTAGAGGCAACAGACCGTTATGCAAGCCTATCTACAATCGAGCTTCTAGGAAAAACTCCCGATAGGTTTGTAGCTTCAAACACAGCAACTGCAATGGCGACCCGTGCATATCAAAGAGGTTTACGACTCGGCGCTGGCGCAGCCCCTATAATAGGCATAGGATGTACAGCGACTATAGCAACTGACTACAACAAGCGAGGCAACCATGGATGCCGTATAGCTGTCGTAGACAAAACCTTACTTTTACAGTACTCCGTAACTTTTGACAAGGGCGCACGAAATCGGCTCGATGAAGAAACTCTTGTTAGTAAAATCGTCTTGAATGGGATTGCTAAAGCTAGTCGAATAACACCCCTGTTGCCTCTGAGTCTTAGTAAGGATGAAATACTTGCTGTTACCACTATTGAATCATCCGATCCAATAGAAAAACTCCTCTCAGGCATAACAGACATTGTCAAGGTCCGACCAGATGGGAGTATGTCCGAGCATACCTCATTAAGTGGTTTCGCTTTCCTTTCTGGGGCTTTTAACCCCCTTCATATTGGTCACTCGGAGCTGGCAAAAGCTGCATCACGAATGCTGGGGCGGAATGTACTTTTTGACCTGTCTGTACAGAATGCAGACAAAGGACAAATTAGTCATTCTGAAATATGTAGTTTGCTGTGTCAATTCCAATGGCCAGATGAGGTTGTTCTGACAAGAAAACCTTTGTTTGCGCAAAAAGCATTGTATTTTCCTGACGCAGTGTTCGTGGTTGGTTACGATACAGCTTTACGTATCCTACAAAAGAAATATTACGGTGACGACAACACAAAGATGCTAGATTTTTTGTCTTCTTTCAGGGAAACAGGTTGTCGTTTTCTGGTAGCAGGAAGGCATTGGGACGGATCTTATCACACAGTACGTAATCTTAACATACCTGAAGGCTACAACGAGCTATTTCAGGAGCTGCCAGAAAACATGTTCCGTGTAGACACCTCATCATCCTTGATTAGGCAGATTATTGAATCTCCTCCTGCCTCAGAATCATCGAAAGGGTAACCAAATAACAATGTCCAATGTTGTCCAACAAATATACCGTCGCGCCTTGCCGCAGATAACGGTAGTATTGTTTGGAGTTGTATCTGCCTCTCCTCTTATGAAGATGTATATGACATGTTCTGATGATGGTATATTCCATATACACAAAGCCCTAGGGCTTGAGGCACTCATTAAGCTTGGGCATTGGTTTCCACGCTGGTCACCCCATATGGCTCATGGATTCGGGTACCCTCTATACAATTTTTACGCTCCGTTGAGTTCCTATGTGCTAGCAGGCATACATAATCTCGGTCCTATATACCCTTTAGCTCTCCACATAGCCCTTGGTATGTGCATTACCTTGTCTGGGTTAGTTGTATTCTATCTTGTGCGCGACTATTGGGGGCCATGGTCCGGTCTTGCGGCCGCTGTTGTATATCAAACTTCACCGTATATGGCTTTCAATGTGTTGTTTAGAGGAGCTTTGGCAGAAACTATGGCCTTATCTCTAATGCCTATGTGCCTTTGGGCTATGGATAGAACTCTACGGCACACATCAATAAAATGGGCTACGATTGCCTCCTTCAGTTTTGGTGCACTAATATACACTCACAGTGCAACAGCTCTGCTTATGGCACCATTGTTATTGATACAAGTCAGTTTTTTTTCATACAGAAAGCGTAATGGCAAGACTTTTGCTCTCGGTGCAACAACGCTCTTGTTGGCAGTATTGCTAAGTGCGAACTTCTGGCTACCTGCTTTGGCAGAACGAAATTTTGTGAAAACGGAACAGCTGCTTATTCCTCCTGTATTTTCTTACCACACAAACTTTCTGTCCCTCCGTGAATTACTAGCTTTCCCTAGCGCTACAGTTCAAACCCTTGTTAACCCATCACCTCCAAAAGCACTAGGTGTTTTTGCTGCGTCAATGGCAGTATTAGGTGCCGCAATAATTCTAATCAAAAGGGTGTCTTCAACCACTCTTGAGGATTATTACAAACCAGGAGCAACCATACTGTTTGTGATAGGAATGATTTTGTATGGGTCTCTAACCCTATCAATAAGTCGCCCAGCTTGGGACTTCCTTCCACTGCTTAAGTTTGTTCAATTCCCATGGCGCGCACTTGGAGTGACCACTTTGTGTGCTTCTGTATTGGCTGGAGGCACCATCGTATTTTTCCGAAAAACAAACGCTGCTGTATTTGGGTCTGTAGCTATTGCCTCTCTCTCTCTATTTGCACACCTATCTTGGTGGTATCCACGCTACTGCACTCAGTTCACAGAAACATCTTTGGGTTCAATTATTGATTATGAATATGACACTTCCACTATAGGCACTTCAGCCAAAGGGGAATTTACTCCTAAGACTACAAGCTATTACCCAGTGGACGATTCTTTGGCCAAGGCTATAAAAAACAATCAGTCGCCCCTTAGGTTTATTGGCACACCAGACAACGCAATCGTAGAGATATTACAGTCCGACCCTCTGGACTACATTACAAAAGTGAGTTCTTCCAGTCCGTTTACAGCAACTTACCAAATGATCTACTACCTAGGGTGGAAAGTAAGCATTGATGGTGTACCGACAAAACTAAGTATTGCTGATGGCACCGGACTAATGCAGTTTGCTGTGCCAAGCGGGCAGCACGAAATACGAGTATATTTTGGCAGTACTCCTGTTAGAGATCTGGGGGCAACACTGTCGATAGCAGCTCTATGTGTGATTGCTGCTGTTTATATGGCTACAGCTACTAAACAGTCTGTTCATAAAAACCTATTTCCTTTACCTCACAAAACTCCCTACATATGGATTGTGCCTTTATTGTTGCTTGCAATAAAAGTCGCTGCTATTGATAAAACTAATAATATAATGCATCGTTTGTCAATAGAACCTAGCGATCTAGGTGTCCCACTATCAATTGATATGGACAACGGTATGCGAGCGTTAGCATACACTATATCTCCTAATATAGTTCAGAGCGGCGATGCCGTAGAGGCTATTGTTTACGCCGAGGCCATGGAAACAACGGAAAAATCTTTTCGGCCTTACTTTTTATTAAAAGGTGCTGATGACACTATTTGGAATATGCTTCCTCACGAGACGGTGCCTCCCCGCTGGCACCGCGAGCCTCCGCCCACCCAATATTGGGAAGTAGGACACTATGGACAGTTTGCCCGCCAATACCAGACCTTACCAGGCACCCCGCCTGGTCAATACGACTTGGTGGTTGCTTTTTTTGACGAATCCACTCTCGAAACAGTAAGTATTGCTGGGTCTCTGGCAAAAAACGAGATTGGCCTAGGGACGATTTCTGTGATTCGTCCGTCACGCGTGTCAAACCTCGATAATTTCATAATCGATTCAGATGAGTTGGGCCACTTAACAACTGAAATTGAGCTATTAGGAGGAAGCCTAGACCGACAACAAGCTGCGCCGGGCGACATGTTGACAATCACAATGTTATTCCGTGCAGTGGCGGACCCCAACTACGACGAGACTATCACTCTAGAACTAGGTGGCTCCTCACTAGCAAAACTAGTGGAGCCCACCCCTGGATTTAGTACATCTCTGTGGGAAAAAGGCGATTTGTGGCTTGGACAGCATATAATAAGAGTGCCTGCTGATGCCAGCAACGGAACACACTACTGGACAGCATCGAGTGCATCGAGCAACAAACTACCTTTGGGGTCAATAGACATAAAAACACCAATCCGGTTTTTTGAAAAACCCTCAATTAGCAACTCTACTCAACTGTTTTTTGGTAAAGACATAGTGCTTAGCGGACACGAAACTACAGATCGTATTATGCAAGGAGATATACTTGAGGTTAGGTTGCTATGGCAAGCTTTAAACACGCCTGATAACTCGCTAAACTCATTCGTGCATTTAGAAAATATTAATGGTGACGTTGTGGCTCAACACGATGGAATACCAGCTAATTGGTCAAGGCCCACTCCTGGATGGTTGCCTGCAGAATATATAGTGGACACTCACTCAATACTGATTACAAATGCTGTCTTACCTGGAACATACCAACTATATGTTGGTGTGTCTGACAGAACCACAGGTTTACGCGAGTCTCACACCACAACACTATCGAACAACGATCGTGCTCATGTGGGATCGGTTGTAATAGAGTGACAGCTGCGTCTGTGGCAAGACTGCTGTTTACCGTACTGTAAATTCCCCTAGCGTTAGTAAGTTGTTTGTTGCTGAAAGCGTCTGACTTTCCACAGCCTTCCTGTCTAAAGAAGGCCACTGATACCACCCTATATCAATTTTGTATTTTCCTGCTGGGGTATCCTCTGGAATAGGCACAACTATTGTATAGGCTACAATTTGTCCCGGAGACCACCTCTCTGTTGGAAACGCACCTCCCATTGGTTGTTGGTCGATTCCTGACACCATTTGGTTGTCAAGGCCTCTTACATGCACAAAACTTGTCCAGTTAGCATCTATTTTTTTGTCTGTGCTCCAATATAACGTAAGGCGCAAAGGATTTCCTGCATCTAAGTCGGTTTGCCAGTAACTATTTATTAGATTTATGTTTTTACCAAATTGCCCTTGTTTTGGTTTTAATGTATGTGGAGTACTAAGCTCCAGGTTTTGTACTCCCGCACTAACCAGGCGTGTGCCTGATACGCCTGGGTCGCATTCTGTCTTCCTAACAAACGCACCTGACAAAGGGGTGCCACCTGAACATCGCAAGTCTCCAACATACGCTCGTGGTCCACTCAAGTCAACTATCTCTATCAAATTTAGACCAGCGCCGAGTGGGAATGTAGGTGTTTGAAAATCAAGCCAGTCCCCGGTTGCTATCTCCATCACGAGATTTCCATTCACTTTAACAGCAATTACATGTAGCTCTAGTTCAGGTATCAGGGTCATGTTAAGTGTGGTTTCCCGACCTAACGAACTGTAGATGTAAAGCTCACCGTTGCCGTAAAACCATCTAGTTGGTGTATTGCTCCAGTCTTCCAATGAATGCCAATTGGAACCTAGTGTATAAACCGTGTCTAACATAGCATTTGTCTCTAGCTGGTCTGCGACTGCAAAAAGCGATATCCTGTCTTCCACAGACACTGGCGACCCCAACAGCGCTTCTAACCCCTCAGGTGCTTGCAAGCCCTCACTCCCTTCTGGGGTGTGATATGTTACCCAACTAGCATCGTAATGCCTTAACACCTCTTTGCGTTCGGATTTGCTAGGCAACTTAATAATATCTTGTGTCGCCACATCTGTTCCAAAAACAATTTCCTGAAGAAACCTTTGTATGGTGTTCTGTTTAGGCATGTCACGAAACAGACGTCCCCCTATGATTGGGTGCTCGTTAATGGTTTGGCCAAACAAAGCCTCGTTTGCCGCCCCATTTGTGACAGGCAACGGCAGAACAGCTCCTGATTCTGTTTTCGCAATTGTATGAACTTTTCTAGATTCGGTACCTGTCAAAGGAAACGGAAAAGCAACAAGATATTCAAAGAATATAACAGCGCTCAACATACAGGTAACTCCTACTTTGTGCCACTTAACTTTGAACTTTTCAATAAGAATAGCAGCGCCGTATGCGACAAGGATCGCCAGAACCAAATGGGTAGTAGAGTGAAGTCTGGCAGGGGTACGACTCCATTCAAAAAATGGTAGGTTTGCCAAAACAGCATATGGGAGCACTATCGGGCTGCTGATATTATCAATCTGAGCTTCAACAACCCTGCCTCCAACTTTCAATAATGGTCCCAGAGATAACACCATAGTTGTCGCGCCTAACACCAGCCATCCACTCAATGCCCTATAGTTCCTATAAATGGCCATGAAAGCCAATATTATCGGCACTATTCCCAAATATGCTATGCTCTCACTGTAGGTGATATTTACTGCGCCTGATAGGTCGCGCAGGGCTGGAAAGAGCCGTAAAACAGGATTGTTAGGTGCGGGCAGAACAAAAGACATCAAATCCACTGAGAATCCCACTAGTCCTGTCGCTGGCATATATTCCATTTCTCCTCCAACGGCTTTTACAACCATTGGAAGGTATACAGGCCCCAGCAGCACCGAAAATACCGCAAGAGCGCCCCCAAACAAAGCCACTAGGTTGCGCGACCAGTAATTAGGCTTTTTGTGTTGCCAATCCATTACAACCAGCAACATAGTTACAGGCAACAAAAAATAAACTACATGCACCAAATGCACGCTAGCTACCAACACAGCAAACACTCCTACAACCATCCCTGATCTAAGTGTAGGTCTATCAAGTGCCCGTAAAAGACACAAGACATACAAAGGAATCCAAAATACTGCAACCTGATAAAGATGGCCACTCAATGCATGTCCCATCTTGTTTGGAAAGAAAGCCCATACAAGACCGCATACTATAGAGGCCAACTTGTTCCCTGTTAAATTAAGACCAAGAAAATATGCCGTGACGCCTGAAAGCGCCAAAGACATTATCATCGTAATGTTATATGCGGGGACTGCACCAAAGGCCGCAGCAAATGGTAAGGCCAGTATATGTGCACCTATCTGGGTATTAATAAGAGGCAAGGTGAGTCCGTGTGGGTGAAACAACAATGGTATCGTGGCTGCCGAGAGAGCTGGGTTGAAAGCAGCTTTCTTTAGCCACCATATCAGCCACATCATTTCAAAAGAATCGCCTTTAGGGTGTCCTATTAAGGCATTGTCAAGGTTTATAACTAAAGGGTATGTAGCTAGACATGCCAATATAAACATACAAGCGCTAACTAGCAATGTGGTTTGTGTAGAGTGCTTGGTTGTACTGCGTCTATGAAGTCTGTTATTCATTGCAGTGTCGGGGGCGTTCCCGCTAGTATGATACTAAGGCACTGTCCTGTCGACGCATTCCTCAATAATTGTTTTTGCGCTCAGACCAATAGCTAACCACCGCTACCTGCATTACGGTACTGTCTCATTAAATTCGTGTTTGTGGTCAGCTCGACCGCTTAAGGAATAGGCACATCTAGGCGGCCACTGGCTAACAAAAAGAACAATCCTAACACAGCTACGTTTAAAAACACCATGAGTGCTAACAGAAAGCGCTGGCCAGACGTCATTCCCCAAAATCTTCTGGTGGTTGATTGAATAATGTCGTCTGGGTCTGGTGTCCCGGTGCCGTACTCAACCTCTTTCTTTAGGGATGCTAAATTTTCGTCAGCCATCTTGTTTAGATCGTTTTGTTCCAATGCAATCACCTTTGTATTGCCTGCACACAGTGTACTGCTTCCGCATCCTTAGCGCAAGCCTCGATGTCGAGTCAGGAGCACAAATATATGGTCGCCATCTAGAGGCCCTAACAGCTTGGCAATGTGTCTTTTGTTGCGCACTTAGAGCGCAACAAAAGCGGTCAGATGCTTTCGCTCATCAGTGCCTATTGCCAGTTTCATCGCTCTAATCCTAAGATGGTTTTTCAAAGGGCCGCCTTTCATGCTATTATAAACCCATGGTTGAAAATTCAACCACCTCAGGGTGGAGAACGATTGGTCATGATTGGGTAATTTCAACGCTCACAAACCACATTCAGTCTGGCCACATACGTCACGCTTATCTTTTTGCCGGCCCACCTTCAATTGGGAAGGGTTCTTTAGCTATAGATTTCGCAAGGTCCATATGTTGTCTAGGCAGCCCAGGTGCTCCTTGTGGAAATTGTCGTCCGTGTAAACTTATAGCCAAATCAAAACACCCCGATGTTGTCGAAATAAACCCTCGCACATCTGGCAAAACAATTAAGCAAGAGAAGCTTTCAGTAGATGACATTAGAAACATGGTTTACCGGTTTACACTAAATCCCGTTGAGTTGCCTCGTCGCATTGCTATCATAAACAACTTTGAAACAGCCAGCCGCTTTGCGTCTGACGCTATACTAAAGACGCTAGAGGAACCTCCTGGCAACTCTGTATTTATAATCACAACAAATCACGCGGCGTCTCTAGCTGAGACTGTTTTGTCTAGGTGTGTTAGATTTAATCTAAGGCCACTTCCCGTTGGTGTTGTAGAACATTCATTACTAAAAGGCTGGGGGGCAGAACCTCAGAACGCTTATTTCCTGGCTCAAATATCCGGCGGCCGTATCGGTTGGGCTATCAATTTGTTGTCAGACGAAAAGGCTCTTGAGGCTCGATCCAAGAAACTTTTGGAGTTGGTTGATTTGCTTTCTCTGTCTAGAGTGAGTAGATTCGCTTATGTGGACGAGATGCGCAAAGACAGAGAACAAGCTGTCATAACGCTGGTGCTTTGGGAGGGTTGGTGGCGCGACGTAATGATCATATCAGCTGGAACAGACAACGTCGACATTTCAAATGTTGATTACAAAAATGAGGTCAACAAAGTTGCATCGCAGGTTTCAACCGCCAATATAGCTAGCACTATATCGGCTATCCGAAACACTCAGCAAGCCCTAAACAAAAATGCAAACGCCAGACTTGCGCTCGAGGTGTTGATGTTGCAAATCCCAACCATAAATCCTATTACATAAATTTTAGTTTGTAGACTAGGGTATCCCATCGCAAAACAGCCTGACTATCCTTAAAATGTACAACGTTTTAAGGTTGTCAGGCTGTTTTGGGTTGTTTTCGTAGCGGGCGGCTGC
>CAWWAV010000021.1:0-9592 GCA_963934935.1 uncultured Anaerolineales bacterium | reverse complement strand
TAACTTTTGGGCCTTCCATATCTTCGACTCGCATTTTTATCATAGAGGGTCTTACTATAATTTCGTCACCAATTTTCGGTGATTGCACTACTTGTTTCTGCACTAAGTCACCGATTGTGCCTGACGACATGATTGGCAGATTGGTACCCAAGTACTCGTTGACATCCGAGATTAGCATGTCTGCATGTAAAGCTATTCTATTTGTAGTGTCTGCTGAAATATTTATGGTCCCTATGTCAAATTCATCTTGAAGTTCACCAAATACCTCTTCAATTAGGTCTTCATATGTGATGATCCCAGTAATATGTTCGTTCATATCTAAAACAATTGATATGTACTGCCGTTTAGCTGAAAGAGTCTTCCAGATATCTGCGGCTGGCAATGTTTCATTGATAAATATAATTTTCCGCAATATTGTTGTGATATCCTCATGGCCTTGCCAATACATACGCAGCAAATCCTTGATATGCACGAAACCTATTATGTTGTCTATGTTTTCACTATAGATTGGGATTCTACTGAAGCCTGACTCAGTGCATATCGGCAATAATTTAGAGGTGGGCATTGTATCTGGCGCGGTCATTAAAAGCTTGCGAGGTGTCATAATATGTTTAGCAGTGAGATTGCGTAATCGCAATGTATTTCTAAGCATCAAATAGGCACCTGATGTCAGTATTCCAGCGTCTTTACTATCGGCTGCTAGTAGTTGAATTTCTGGAAGGGTATGTGCTGTACTGTGTCTATTATCAGTATCCAAACCTAGTGTTTTGAGTAGTAATTTCCCGCTGCCGTTAAATATCCATATAAGGGGTTGGAATATGCGAAGTGACCATCGCATGGGTAGAAGAGTTGCTAGAGAGACTTTCTCTGGGTATTGGATAGCAATAGATTTGGGCAGTAATTCACCAAGTATCATTTGCAGGCCTGTGAGGACTATTAATGTAGCGGTTATAGACAATGAATGTGCAGTTGGTCCTGCAAGTGAACCTAATTTATATAATAATGGCTCAATTCGTACTGCCAGAACATTTTGTCCATAGGCACCTAAAAGTAGCGAAGTTGCTGTAATTCCAACCTGACACGCTGCAACATAACTATCAAGTCGATTAATGTCATTAATTATTGGCAGCAATTGTCGAGCTAGCACGTTTCCGTCTTGAGCAATTTGGTTTATGCGAGTACGCCTAGCACTTACTGTAGCAAATTCTGCTGCAACGTATAGGGCATTAAATAAAACTAGAAGCGTAATGGTTAGAACAGTTATCAATATAGATTTCTTTGTATCATTACAGAAGATTACGCTGTAATGGTTTGGGTGACATATTTGTCCGTATTTTTGCAGGTTTTCATTGTACCTAACTGTAGTTTGTTAGAGGTGGAATGTCCTTTCTCAATCTATTGTACCAAAATTATTTTGATGTCTTGGGTTCTTATGAACAAAATTTGACTCCATATAGAAAATGTTGTGAGCAATGTGAAATTGGTAATATGCTTGAATACAAAATACTAAGAGACATTTGTCGTACAAAGTGCTAGAATCATACTATGTATGTTGGTAGTAATTTACCCGAAGTGCTTTTGATTTCGTGCTACGAGCTAGGTCATCAACCATTCAGCCTTGCTTCGCCATTGAAATTTCTTCGCAATGATGGCATTAATGCAGCCGCTATAGATTTAGCGGTGGAGAATTTAAATGATTACGAAGAACATATTAAATGTACCCGTTTGGTATTGGTGTCAGTCCGAATGCACAATGCATTGAGATTAGGTGTCACAGTTTCTAAGCGTGTTCGCGCACTAAATCCTCAGACTCATATTTGCTTTTATGGAGATTATGCTGGCTTAAATGCTGACTACTTGTGTGAAGAACAGTATGCAGATAGCACTATCTCTGGTGAGTTTGAGCCTGCAATAGTTGAATTGGCCAGAGCGGTTCTAGAAGATGCCTTTCAACAAAATAGACCGCCGTCGGGAGTTAGAACTCACCAGAGTGTGGCTAAACCAGTACTACAGAGAACCTCATTTATGGTGCCTGAGCGTGCTGATTTGCCCCAGTTCGGTAGTTATGCTCGGTTTCGAGATGATCAGGGTGAGTTGCATCTGGCTGGCAGTACGGAGACAACTAGAGGGTGTAAGTATGTGTGTAGGCATTGTCCAGTAACATCTGTATACCAAGGTAAGTTTTTTGTGGTCCCTGAGGATGTTGTCATTGCTGATATCCGTAATCAGGTTGATCAGGGAGTGCGACATATAAGCTTTAGCGATCCTGATTTTCTAAATGGTCCAAGTCACGCACGCAGAGTGGTTGCTTCTATGCATGCTGAGTTTCCAGAGATTACATTTGACTTTACTGCTAGAATTCCTCATCTTTTAAAACACAAGCATTTACTGCCGGAGATGAAGATTGCTGGATGTGCATTTGTTATATCTGCTCTGGAGACACTAAATGACGATGTGCTTGATGTGCTGGAAAAAGGCCATACTAAGTCAGACATAATACAAGTGCTAGGTGTAATGAAGAAAGCACAAATACCTTGGCGCCCATCTCTACTTCCTTTTACCCCATGGGCAACGTTAGATGATTATTTAGAATTACTTGATTTCGTGCGGGATAATGATTTAGTGCAAAATATAGATCCTGTACAATTCAGTCTTAGGTTGTTAATTCCACCTGGATCTGCGTTATTAGAGCAGCATGCCAATGCAGAATGGCTAGACGATTTGGATGCAGCGAATTTCACCTACAAATGGTCTCATCCAGATGTTCGCATGGAACAATTGTGGTCGCAAATCAATACAGTTGTTCGACAGTCACAAAATGAAGATATAGATCATAGCAAAATGTTTTCTGTTATAGAAGAATTAGCATATGCTATGATAGGCAAGACCCCACCATTTACTAGAATAGTATCCCAGAAACGTCCAATACCTGCTGGTCTGACTGAGAGTTGGTTCTGTTGAGCAGAACCTGTAAGCGAGTCAGTTTGACTCGTCTAGTTTGGTTATAGGTGTTTGCTGTAATATATCAGCTAAAGCAGCTACATGTTCAGCAAATGCTTGATGTCCTAAGGGAGTGGTTTCAATATAAGTATGTGGTTTACGAGATAAAAATGTTTTCTGAATAGAGATGAAACCTTCATCTTCAAGTTTACGTAAATGTGCTCCAAGATTTCCAGCTGTGACTTGTAGAATTTTCTGGAGATAGGTGAATTCTATATGCATTTCACCATCCAAGGATGTTACCAAAGACATTATTTGCAGGCGAATTGGTTGATGAATGACAGGATTAAGTTCGCTCATTATATAACCTAAGTAATTGTTTTGGCTTTAGTTTGGCTGAGATATCTTTAGGCACCATCTGACTTCTGTACAGATAAAATGTAAACTGCAGTTAACTCTGAAGTACAGAGTACTTTATAGTGTAGCACAATAAGAGCTGGTACTCAAATATTTTCACACGAGTCTTTATGTAATCTCTTTACGGTATGTCAATGCTACCCATTGACAGGTTGTAGGAGTTGCTTCTGTCATATTAGTTTTCGATATTAATGTCATTCCAGTATTAGCCAGTTCTCGTTCTATTTCAGCCGATTGTTCTGTAAGTATTCCAGAAAGGATTAGTAACCCATTATTTGCAACTATATTAGCTAAGTTGTTATTTATCATTTGCATGATGGTACGTGACAGAATGTTGACGACAACGATTCGGTATAGTTGGTGTTTCTTGATTGTATCTAACGTACCTTGTACTAACTGCAATCGTTCCAACACATTGTTTGTTATTGCATTTTGACGAGTTGCGTCAATTGCATCATTGTCGGTATCTAGCCCGGTTGCTATCGATGCCCCCAATTTGAGTGCAGCGATGGCTAGAATCCCAGAACCACACCCTATATCTAGTACACTGTCCCCGGGAATTAGATGCTGCTCTATAGCTTGCAGACATAGCTGCGTTGAGGGATGAGCTCCAGTGCCAAATGCTTGACCTGGATCAATCATCACAGGTATTTCACTCGACCCTATTTCCATATTTATCCAAGGAGGAATTACCATCAATTTATGGCCTATTCTTATAGGTTTGTAATGATTCCTCCATATGGTGGACCAATTGGTATCTTCTATAGGCCTATATTGAGGGTTGGGAACCATTAATCCTGATTGACGAGCAATCATTCCTAGTAGCCAGAGTTCCCTCTCGAGTTGTTGGATTTTGTCAGTGAGGTGAGTGTCCACTTCGAAGTAGGCACTAACTTCGAAATATCTGTAGGTATGATTGACAATTACTTTGTCATTTATGTCATCACAGTCATCGTTGTAAGTTTCAGATGGTTGTATTGACACCCCACCGTAACTACAACGGCCTAGTGTTTCGGCCACTGCGTCTACAGTATCAGGTTCAACTTTAACACTAACTTCAAGCCAAATATATTTGCTGCTATTACTAAACAGTTGGGCACTGTAAGTTGAGAAAGTATTCACATACCTAGAATTTGTCGTACTTGCTCGAAGAATCCCTTTTCTCCCGTTTGCTCTTTAGGTTGGGCCCTGTGTTGGAATGTATTGCCTAGCTCACTGAGTAATCGTTGCTGTTCGGATGTGGTTTGTTTTGGTATAGCAACAGTAGTGACCACAATTTGATCTCCACGCTTACCATTACGTACGTTTGGAACTCCTAGACCTCGTAGTCGCAATATGTCGCCAGGTTGTGTTCCAGATGGGATGCGAAGTTCTTGCTTGTCATCAATAGTAGGGATCATAACAGTAGTTCCCAGAGCTGCTTCAGATATATTGATTTCTAATTCAAGTATGATGTCATTATTCCTACGCTGGAAAAATTTGTGTTGTTCAACAGTTAATGCAACATAAAGGTCGCCATTATGTTGCCCAAGCTGACCGGGTCCTCCTTCGCCTGATAGCCGGATTTGCGTCTCGTTGTCTACTCCGGCCGGTATACTTACCGAAAGTGTTTTGGTTGCATTGTGCTGGCCTATACCGTTACATTGTGTGCAAGGAGAGCTTATTTTCTCACCGCTACCTCGACAGTTTGGACATATGGTTACATTAACCATTGAGCCTAGAAAAGTTTGCCTTACTTCTTGGATTTCTCCACTGCCAGCGCATTGCACACATTTACTTATGGATGTATCAGGTTCTGCACGGGTTCCATCGCATCTCGAGCATATTTCTGGACGTGTAATTTCAATTTCTTGAGTTGCACCATGTACAGCTTGGTCAAATGAGATAGTAAGATCATATCGTAGGTCAGATCCACGTCGTGGCTGTCTACGCGAACCATGGCGATTGCCTCCAAATCCTCCAAAAAATTGATCAAAGATATCGTCAAAAGGGAAACCGCTGGAGAAATCATTTGCACCCATTCCTTTGAGGCCTTCATGACCATAGCGGTCATATGCAGCACGTTTCTCAGAGTCCGAAAGCACCCCATAAGCTTCGTTAAGATCTTTGAACTGTGCTTCAGATGATTCATCAGTATTAACATCAGGATGTAGTTTTTTGGCTAGTCGGCGGTATGCATTCTTGAGCGTATCTGGGTCTGCATCCCGTGACACTCCGAGAATATCGTAGTAATCTTGTTGGCTAGACACGGTGGCTACTAGTTATGGTGTTATTCATCATCTTCTGTAAGCAACTATGCTATATCATACCTCAGTAAAATCACCATCAACTACATCAGAGTCCGTGCCAGGTGTATTCTCACCTGCTTCATCAGAGTTGGTGTCAGGAGCATTCTCACCTGCTTCATCAGAGTTGGTGTTTGCTTTAGGTGCTTTATTGTCTTCATCATCTGAACTTCGATCAGTCTGTGAAATCAATACAGAAATGTTTTCGACTTCTTGTTGTAATTGTGATGTCGATTCTCTTATGCTTGCGATGTCTTCACCCGTCAAGTTTGCCTGAAGACCATCAATTTTCACTTGTAAATTCTGTTTTATATCATCATCTACGTTATCGTCCAGTTCGTTACTCATACGGGATGCTCTATGCAGAATTGAGTTTCCAGCATTGTGGACCTCTATGAGTTCTGTGCGGTGCTTATCTTCCTCCCTATGTTGTTCAGCATCAGCAATCATACTGGCTATATCTTTGTCCGATAGACCCGAGGACCCTTGAATAGTGACATTTTGGCTACGATTGCTGGCTTTATCTTTTGCGCTAACATTTAAGATGCCGTCCGCATCTATATCAAAAGTAACTTCTATTTGTGGTGTTCCACGAGGTGCAGATGGTATTCCATCTAACACAAATTTTCCAAGACTTTTATTATCAGCAGCCATAGACCTCTCACCTTGAATCACATTTATCTCAACTGCCGATTGGTTATCAGATGCCGTGGAGAATACTTGACTTTTCGTGGTAGGAACCGTAGTATTGCGCTCAATTAGGGCAGTGGATATACCGCCAAGAGTTTCAATGCTGAGTGTAAGTGGAGTCACATCAAGTAATAGCACATCTTTTACGTCGCCTCCGAGCACTCCAGCCTGTATAGCAGCACCAATGGCTACTACTTCATCGGGATTAACTGTCTTGTTCGGCTCGCGATTGAAAAATTTGCGTACAGCCTCTTGAACTCCGGGCATACGAGTCATTCCTCCAACTAGTACTATCTCATCTACATCGGATATAGATAGGCGTGCGTCTTCCAAAGCTGTTTCTACAGGCTTGATGGCTTGTTCAATTAAATCTTCTGTCAGCTCTTCTAATTTTGCTCGTGACAGTGTGTAGTTAAGGTGTTTTGGACCACTTGCGTCTGCAGTGATGAATGGAAGATTGATTTCAGTTTGCATTACAGTGCTTAGCTCAATCTTGGCTTTTTCCGCTGCTTCTCTAATACGTTGTAGAGCTTGTTTGTCCTGGTTAAGGTTGATGCCTTGGTCTTGATTGTAATTATCCGTAACCCACTCAACAACACGTATATCGAAATCATCGCCTCCTAGATGGGTATTACCATTGGTTGCCTTTACTTCAAACACACCATCACCTACATCAAGAATTGATACATCAAATGTTCCGCCTCCCAAATCAAATACTGCTATGGTTTCTTCAGATCGTTTCTCGAGACCATATGCTAGTGAAGAAGCTGTGGGTTCGTTGATGATTCTTAGTACTTCCAGACCCGCAATACGACCAGCATCCTTAGTTGCTTGACGTTGAGCATCATTGAAGTAAGCCGGCACGGTTATTACTGCTTGCGTGACTGATTCGCCAAGATAGGATTCAGCGTCGCTTTTTAGTTTTGCTAGTATCATTGCTGATACTTCTTGTGGAGAGTATTCCTTTTCGTTCATATGTACACGCAACTCTCCATTTTCATCACTGCTCACTTTGTAAGGGATATGTTTAAGAGCTCTTTGCACTTCAGGGTCATCAAATTTACGACCCATAAAACGCTTTACAGAAAAAAGAGTGTTGTCTGGATTTGTAATTGCCTGTCTTCGCGCTACTTGTCCTACCATTCGTTCGCCCGTTTTTGGATTCACGGCTACGACTGAAGGAACAAGCCGTCCACCTTCTGAACTAGAGATAACATTAGCTTCCCCAGCTTCCATTACTGATACTACTGAGTTGGTTGTACCAAGATCTATTCCAATTATTTTTCCCATAATGTTTAATGAGCCTTATAAATTATTTGTTACTCAGCAACACGAACTTGAGCAGGTCTTAATACCCGTTCGCCAAGTAAGTAACCTGGTCTTACCATAGCGACTATTACATCACTAGCATAATCGTCATGGGCTTCTTGCATAATTGCTTCATGTATATGTGGATCGAATGGTTCTCCTGGCTTGGCTGTAATTGTTACTACCTTTTCCTTTTCGAATACAGATAGTATTTTCCGATGAATCATATTAAAGCCTTCGCTCCATTTTGCACCATCTCCTGCAGTCGGCAGTGATTCGAGCGCTAATTGTAAATCGTCAACTATAGTAAAAAATTGCGATAGTAATTCAGCAGCAGCATTTTGATGAGCCAGTTGCATTTCCTGAGTTTTGCGACGCTTGAAGTTCTGAAAATCAGCCAAAGCACGTTGTTGTCCATCTAATCGGTCGGCTGCAAGTGTTTCGGCTACAGAAAGTTTTTCAAGCCACTGCTCTACTGTAAGATCTTCTACAGCAACAGCATCATCTTTTTTGTTATCTTCTTCATTGTCTGGTGCGTCTGTAACGTTCTCCATAACATTGCCATTTTCATCTGCGTTTTCTTTCTTGTCAGAATTATCCGACCAATTAGTGTCTGTAGTTTGATTTGAATCCTTCATAGTATCCTATTTGTTTGAAATATTTTTATCCGTAACTGTCATGTACTAGTTGCGTCATTAAGTTGGCGACATGCCTCACCGCACCTATAGCCCGATCATAAGCCATACGTGTGGGGCCAAATACGCCTAAAGTTCCTGTTGCAATTTTTGGAGTTCCATACCTTGCAAGAACTATTGAACATTCTTTGAGCTCTTTCCAATCACCTTCACCAGCTATCACAACTGTAACGCCGTCAAATTGAGAATGCAGAGCTGATCCTAAGAAATTTTCCATGTAGGTACGCTCCTCAAGTAATTGCAGTGCATTTCTAGCTGGTTCTGAATCGGTAAATTCTCTTTGGGAGAGTACATTTTGAATTCCATCCAAATATAACTCTCCTGCAGCAAATGAATCTGCTTTCTGCATTATGACTGCAATTTGTTGAAGTATAGTGGTTTCGAGATTGTCTTCAATTAAACCACATTGATCTTCGATGTAGCTTGCGCTTCTATTTTTGTAGCATTTAGTTAATCGTTCTGCTAAATCTGATAAATTTCTCTGTGAGATTGGGCAATCAACCGAACAAATTTCTTGCAGGACTTCACCTCCTCGTAGAACAAGGACCAATAGAATTTGTTGCCCATATGTTGATATAAGTTCTATATGTTTAACCTGAGCTTTATGACTGTGTAGAGCTGTTACTAGACTAGCTACTCGAGTATGGCGTGCTAAAACATTGGCTGCAAGTTTACCCCATTCATTAACACTCGTCCGTGCTTGATAGAACTGATGACTAATTTTGCGGCATTCAGATTGTGGTAAAGCATATGTTTTTACTAGGTACCTTACGAAATATCGGTAACCCACTTCTGTAGGTATTCGACCAGCAGATGTGTGAGGTTGATACAGGAAACCAATATGAGATAGGCTGGCCATATCATTTCGGATAGTGGCAGTACTCCAATCTAGCCTATGCTTATCAACAAGTATTTGCGAACTTACCCCACTTGTCTTGGGGTTTTCGACGTATTCATGTACTATGAGACCTAGAATTTTTTCTTGTCTATCAGTTAATATTTGCATATGTCTCCGTTCCATGCGAATTTAGCAGTCTAGGTATCAGAGTGCTAAATTACTACTATGAATCATACCATGCAGACTTTAAGAGTGTCAAGAAACGCGGTATAATCCAGCATTGAGGAGCTATATTTTTGGTATGTCGGACAATCCTATTCGTATTCTTATTGCAAAACCTGGTCTCGATGGTCATGATAGAGGCGCCAAAATCATTGCCCGAGCATTGCGAGATGCAGGGATGGAGGTAATTTACACAG